>JBBSFL010000045.1:0-14683 GCA_038238735.1 Fimbriimonadales bacterium
CCAGATCCAGGTGGGACAGGATGGCAACCTCAAGATGCACATCGAGACTCCTCAGGTCGGCATCGACGTCCAGCTTCTGCGCTAGACATCCCCATCCAACCAAACCCTACATATTAGTGACCTGGAACGAAAAGGCCCGCGGGAAACCGCGGGCCTTTCTCTTGATTACAGTGTCTAGATTCTGAATTTCCCGCGCTTCTGACAGGAAAACGAAAAAGCGGGTTTCTCTTCTCCTTTTGAACCTACGGCTTTCCGTTTTGGCAGCTACTTTCTGGGCACATTGTCTAATTTCTGGGGTCTTATTTCGTTTTCTCAGAAACTAGAGGGCTTCTTCCGGCGACTTGCGGTCACTTCCTCTTGGAAAGTGGTTCATGCATATCTGTAGCGGAGAATGAATTTTGTCAATCTAGGTAGCGAGAATTCTGCGAATCGAGTTTAAAGGAGCCTCCCGCGATTGTAGGAATGCAAGCGGAGTTTTCAGGACCCTTTTTATGAAAGGCGCAAGCAGGCACCTGCACCCCTGGGCTCCCCCGCAAGCACGAACATCTTTGCAGGGGTTTGAGCCGCTCCGCGCGCCAAGCGGACGCGGGAAATTGTCCGGAAAGGCTAAGCGAACTTTTCGTAGTTCTTCTCGAACAGGCCCTTTAATTCACGCGACTTGGCGTCGTACGCCTCCTCGTCCTCCCACGTGTTGCGGGGGTTGAGGATTTCGTCGGGGACGTTGGGGCAACTGGTGGGGATGTGGAGGCCGAAGATGGGGTCGATGTCGTAGGGGACCTCGTCGAGCACGCCGTTGAACGCGGCATGGATCATGGCCCGCGTGTGGGCGAGCTTCATGCGGTGGCCGACTCCGTATCCCCCGCCAGTCCAACCTGTGTTGATCAGCCAGACCTTGGCGTCGTGGCGATCGATTTTTTCTCCCAGGAGTTTTGCGTAGACCTGGGGGTGTAAAGGCAGGAAGGGGGCGCCGAAGCAGGCGGAAAAGGTGATCGTCGGTTCGGTGACCCCGGCCTCAGTGCCTGCGACCTTGGCGGTATAGCCGCTGATGAAGTAGTACATCGCCTGCTCGCGGGTAAGTCGGGCGACCGGCGGCAATACGCCGAGCGCGTCGCAGGTTAGGAAGACGATGTTCTGAGGATTCCCGCCCACACTGGGTTGCACTGCGTTCGCGATGTGCTCCAAGGGGTAGGCGGCACGAGTGTTCTCGGTGATCGAGATGTCGTCGTAGTCGGGCACGTTGCCCGGCTTCAGGACCACGTTTTCCAGCACCGCGCCGTGAGAGATCGCGTTCCAAATCTCAGGTTCGCCTTCTTGGCTGAGCTTCACACACTTGGCGTAGCAGCCGCCTTCGACGTTAAACACGCCGGTATCCGACCATCCGTGCTCGTCGTCGCCAATCAGGTTTCGCTCCGCGTCGGCGGAAAGGGTGGTTTTGCCGGTGCCGCTAAGACCGAAGAACAGGGCCGTGTCGCCGGACTGACCGATGTTGGCAGAGCAGTGCATGCTCATCACGCCTTGCAACGGGAGCAGGTAGTTCATGATCGAGAATACGGACTTCTTCATCTCGCCGGCATACTGCGTTCCTGCGATGAGAACCTGCTTCTCGCTGAAATTGAGGGCGATGCACGCCTCGGATCGGATGCCCAGCTTCGTGGGGTCCAGTTGCAGCTTGCCCATGTCGACCACGGTCCAATCGGGCTGAAAATTCTTTAGCTCGTCTTGGGAAGGTCGGATGAGGAGCTGCTTGATGAAGAGCGCGTGATAGGCCCGCTCCACGATGAAGCGCACGGCGATCCGATATTTCGGGTCGGCGCCTCCGTAGGTGTCGATCACGAACAGTTTCTTGCCGCGCGCATAGTTCCGTAGCTCGTCGCGGACGTTCTCGAAGGCGGCCTGGTCGATGCGGCCGTTGTTCTCCCACCAGATCTTGTCCTCGGTCTGGCCGTCAGCGACGATGACCTTGTCCTTGGGGGTTCGGCCGGTGTACTTTCCGCTGCGGCAAACTACCGCGCCGTTGGACGCCAACTCGGCGTTGTCTTCTTCGAGGGCGATCTTGATAAGTTCGTCGGCCGAAAGATTGTATAAAACTTCGGAGGCTTGGTTGAGATCAACGGGTTCGGCGGTGGTAATCGACATCCTTTGGGGTCCTGATGAGACGCAAGGGGGCCGCCAGAAAGACGCCGGCCCCATTGCCGTAGTGAGTCCAGTTTACCTGCCGATCGCCCGTTTGGCTTAAGCGACCGTTCCGCTGGGAAACCATAGCTTCAGCTCTCTCGCGGCCGCTTCGGGGTCGCTACTGGAGTGGGTGAGGTTGTCCTCGATCGACAGGGCGAAGTCGCCGCGGATGGTGCCGGGGGCGGCTTCAACCGGGTTCGTCGCACCCATCATCGCGCGGATCGCCTTGACCGCGTTTTCGCCGGAGACCGCTATTGCGACGATCGGGCCCGAGGTCAGATACTCCACCACCGAGCTGAAGAACGGTCGCTCACGATGCTCGGCGTAATGCTCTTCGGCAGTCTCACGAGGGGACTTGAGGAGGGAGAGAGCTGATACCTGAAGCCCGCGGGCTTCGATCCGGCGCACGATTTCGCCGATCAGGTTGCGCTTGACTCCGCCGGGCTTGATGAGAACGAGGGTGGTTTCGGTTGGCATTGGTTAGAGGATACCGGGGCTCTGAGTAGGCTGTGGGTTGTAGGCTGTGGGCTGTAGGCTTTGGGACTGGACAGGTGCGGTAGTTTCGACAGATGGCTTCGAGCGGCGGATTTCGAGAGTTGCATGTCTGGCAGAGATCGATCGAGCTTTCGGTCAAGATTTACGAAGTTACGGCTCCCTCTTTCCGAAGCACGAGCAATACGGACTTAGCGCTCAGATGCGGGGAGCGTCCGTGTCGGTCGCATCCAACATTGCCGAAGGAAATGGACGCCCCCGGGTTGGCGAGTACTTACAGTTCGTTGGAATCGCCATCGGCAGCCTCCGCGAGTTGGAGACGCAAATCGAGATTTGTCACCGCGTGGGATACTTACCGGAGGCGGCTGAACTGCTGGCGATTTGCGACGAGGTTGGGAGGATGTTGATAAAGCTACGCCAATCTCATCAACTCACAACAGCCTAGCTCTGATCTAGGGCCTACAGCCCATAGCCCACGGCCTAAAGACCTACGCTGTGCTCATGCATCGGTTATCCTAGAGCCCGTGTCTGTCGCGTCGATCCGCAACCTTACCGTTCGATACGGCAGCTTTACGGCGCTTAACGACTTCTCCGTCGACATTCCTGAGGGAGCAAGTGGGCTACTCGGCCCCAATGGGGGGGGGAAAACGACTCTTCTCAAGACACTCCTCGGGTTCATTCAGCCTGCGGCAGGCGGTGGCGAGGTCGTCGGTTGCGATATCGTCAAGTCGCCTCGCGAGGTTCGTCAGCGAGTCGGGCTTATGCCAGAGCAGGACTGCCATATTCCTGGCATGAGCGCCGTGCAGTTCGTGGCCTATGCGGGCGAGCTTGCGGGAATGCCCGGCGACCAGGCTCTCCGGCGGGCTCACGAGGTGCTCGAGTACTGCGGCCTGGGCGAGGCCCGATACCGCAATGTCGAGACCTACTCCACCGGTATGAAGCAGCGGATCAAGCTAGCGCAAGCCCTCGTGCATGGACCGAAACTTTTGCTTCTCGACGAGCCCACAAATGGCCTCGACCCGGCCGGGCGAGAGGACATGTTGAACTTGGTCAAGACGGTTTCCCATGGGAAGGGCGTGAATGTGCTCGTCAGCTCGCACCTCCTGCCCGACATCGAGCGCGTGTGCGATCGGGTGATCGTCGTGCTCGGCGGGCATTTAAGGGCTCAGGGGACGATTAAAGACTTGAAGCGCATCGAAGGACATCCCATCGACGTTGAGCTTAAGGAGCCGAATGAGCAGTTCGCGGCAAGCGTGCAGAAGCTCGGGGGCACACTTTTGAACCAGAGCAGCCTCTGGTATCGAGTGCAAGCACCGGGCACCCCCGCCGACGCAGGCCGGCTCGCCCTAACCGCGGCCAGGCAAGCGGGTGCCCAGGTACGCGGCTTCCAAGTTGCCGAGCGAACGCTCGAGGACGCTTTCTTGGAGGCAGTGAGCTAATGGCAACTTCCCCGATTCTCGATCTTAGCTACCGCAACTACGACGGACCGCTCGAGGCCCCGATCCACCGTTGGTGGGCGATCGCCAAGATGACTATGCGGCTGGGGATGAAGAAGCGCGGTTTCTGGGTCTGGGCGGTGTTAAGCGGCTACTGGTATTTGATCTTGATGGCCGTGTACTACTTCGTCGACGTGCTCGCGACGAACCCGGACACGACCAAGCAGTTCTTCGCGCGCATCGTCTGGAAAGACCAGTTCCTGAACGCGTTTTCGATCGGGCAACTCGTGTATTTCATCCTCGCCCTGCTCATCGGCGTGGGCACAATTGCGAATGATAATCGGGCCAACGCGTTACTCATCTACCTGAGCAAACCGTGCACGAAGATGGATTACATCATCGGCAAATGGTTCGGCATTTTTCTGCCGCTGGCCGCCGTCACGGCGGGGCCGATGATATTGTTCTATCTGTACGGGATTCTGAGCTTCCGCAACTACGGATTCTTCTCGCAAGATCCGTTCATGATCTTCCGCCTGGTCGGCATGTGCCTAATCCCCGGCGTTTTTCACGCCAGCGTTGCCCTCGGGATTTCGTCTTTCTTCAACCAGGGCCGGATGGCGGGCGCGGCGTACTCGGGCCTTTACTTCCTTGGGCTTTTCTTCACGAAAGCGATGCAGATCGTCCACACCGTGACGCACATGAACGGGCATCCTTCGCCCCCGGCGGTCGAGACCCTCTACTATCTCGCGCCGGACGGCTTGCAGATCGCGATGGCGAAGATCGTGCTCGGGTCGGACGGCAGTCCGCTGTTTCCGGGTCTGAACGCGGGGCCCCGGAACCGCATGCCGAACCCGATTCATGCGCCGAACGCGGTGGCCTTCACGCTCCTGTTCTTCGGCATCTGTGCTCTGTCCGTTCTCATCGCTTGGCGGCGGGTCCGGGCCGTGGAGATTGTCGGATGATCACGCTGACCAACACCTCGCGCTGGTACGGGCAAGTTATTGGGCTGAACGACGTGACCTGCGAAATCGGGCCTGGGCTGACCGCGCTGCTGGGCATGAATGGGGCGGGGAAAAGCACGATGCTGCGGCTCATCACGGGGCAGATCCGGCCCACGACAGGCAACATCACGATCTTCGGACAAGAGCCTTTCGCCAATCCCGAGGTCTACAAGCGGCTGGGCTATTGCCCCGAGATCGACAATTTCTACGAGAGCATGACGGGCCGTCAGTTCGTTCATTTTCTCTCGCGCCTGGCGGGCTTCTCCTCGAGCCAAGGGCGCGCTCTCACCGCCGAGATGCTGCAGCGCGTCGGCATGACGGATCGGGCGGACAAGCGGATCAAGGGCTATTCGAAGGGCATGCGCCAGCGGATCAAGCTCGCCCAGGCGATGATCCACAGCCCCGAAATCATTCTCTTGGACGAGCCACTGAACGGCCTCGACCCGGTAGGTCGACGCGAGTACATCGACCTCCTGCACGGCCTCGCTCAAGAGGGCAAGACCATCGTCGTCTCCTCCCACATCCTGTACGAGGTCGAGACGATGACCAAATCGATTCTGCTGCTTCACCGGGGGCGGCTTTTGGCGACAGGCGATCTTAGGGTTATTCGGTCGCTGATCGATAAGCATCCCCACCGGATTCGCGTCGAGACGGACGAGCCTCGCCGGGCTGCACAGCTTATCAGTCCTTTGCCTAACGTGGTCAGCCTACGCTTCGATCCGAAAGGCGACGCCATCGAGCTCGAAGTACGCGACCCCGACACCTTTTACGAGTCACTCAGCGGTTTCGTGCTCGACGAGAACCTGACCGTCAGCAGCTTCTCCTCGCCCGACAACAACCTGGAATCGGTCTTCCAGTATCTGGTGAACACCTGATGGAAGGCTTCCTCTATCTAAGCGCCTTAAAGGATTTCCTTCGGCCCATGCGATTGCTGCCTTGGGTTGTACTGGCCTTGGCGGCGATGGCTTTGGGCGCGGCTTGGAAGACGCTCGACCCGAGTTCGACACCGACCGAGCAGTATTCAAACGTCGCATTTATCCTGATTTTTCGGCTCCTCGCCTTAGCCTCGGCGGTGTATACGACGGCGATCATCAGCCAGGAGGTCGAACAAAAAACGATCGTCTATCTGCTTACTCGCCCGATCGCTCGGTGGAAGCTACTTGTTTTTCGCTGGTTGGCGAGCGTCACGGCGGTGACGGTAATCGGCTGGATCGGGGTCTTTCTGCTGTCGATAGGCGTCTTCCATAACCCTCTCAAGAACGACCTACTCATCAACGATATGTGGGCGATCTTCCTGGGCGCGTGTGCCTATGGGTCGCTCTTTCTGCTCATCTCGCTGGCTTTCAACCGGGCGATGATCATCTGCCTGCTGTTCGCGTTCGGCTGGGAGACCTCCGTTCCGAACATGCCTGGCGAGATTTATTACGCCTCGATCTTCAGCCACCTTCAGGCCATCGCTCAGCATCCTTCTCCGCCTTCGTCGGGCATGAAAGTCTTGCAGCTGATCTCCGGGGAGTTGAACGCGAACGCGCTGTCTGTCAAGACTTCGCTGCCGATCCTAATCGTGATGTCGGCCGCGCTCGTCGCAATGTCCGCCTGGTGGTTCACTCACTTCGAATACGTTCCTAGAGAGGATGCGGAGTAGATTGAGATGCGCTCAAAAATAGAGCATGCCCCACCTTGTCCTCGAGACCACCGCCGACCTACCGGAGAATGGCGCGATCCCGGATATTCTTGAGGCACTCGTCGCGCGGTTGAGCACTTTCGAAACCGTGGCTTCCTCCTCGGTAAAGGCTTATCACACGCTTCGAGCCAACTGGACGATGGGTGCCGGCGCACCTCCCGGCTTCGCCCACCTAACGGTCGCGATCATGAGCGGCCGCCCCCTGGAGCTTCGGCAAAGCATCGCGGACGGAATGTACGACGAGCTTCGTGGCCACTTCGCGATGTCTCTCGCCGCTGAAGAAGTGCAGCTGACCCTCGAGGTCCGCGAGATGGATCGGGACACTTACCGAAAGTAAGGGCGACTCCAAGCTCACTCTAAGGAGGAGGGTTCCAGCTTCCGAAACTTAGAGCAATGCGCGAGCTTCTCGTTCGGCTTTGTTTATTGTCGGTCGGCTTCGGTGCGTCCTTCGCCGAGTCTGGATCGGATGTCGCAACGAACGCTGGAATTGCCGGCGTCCTGGCGGCGCTAGCCGTTTTTTCGTACCTGCTGGAACGCCGGGAGATGCGCGATGGCCATGCGGCCACCGTTTTCGCGGGACTCGATGGGGCGGGCATCGCCCTTTGGCTCGCCGCGAATGGGGAACTCTCGAGATACGGCGTGGCTGTCTTGGCTCCGCTCATCTGGGCGGCCGCGAAGGACGGGTTGAAGGCGAGCACCCTCGCGCCAATCGCCTCCGCATCGATCATTGCCGCGAACGTCTTGGCCGGTCGGCTGCCCATGCTCTCGACCAGCCTCCTAGCGCCTGCCGCTTTGGTCTTGGGTTTGGGATTCTTGCTCGACGTGGTGCCCGCCGCGGGACCGAGGCTAGTGGAGCGTCCCGCGCCAGAGCCACCGTTGAGCCTGACCGGCGACGACTACATCGAGCTCCGAGAAAGCTATCGCGTGCTTCGACAACGCTTCCGCGACCTCGAGCGGCGCGGCGAGCATGATCGTCTGATCGCCAAGCTGTTCGAGATGCGGCAGCGGCCCGCCGCTGAACTGTATCCCGCGTTGGCCGAGATGATTGCCGACACGACGGGCGCCGATGGCGTCGCGATCCTATCGGTCGCGCAGACTGGCGAAGCGATGGTAGTTCGCGGTGCGACGACCGATTTTCCGAACGAGCTGAGCGAGCGGGCCTTCTCGTTCGACCCCTCCCTCGCGCCGAGAGACTTGCGGCTTCGCTTAGATGGGGCGGTCAGGGCAGTTCCCGCCGCCGAGCGCCGCGACTTTGCGAATGTCCTGCTTCTGCACGGCGAGCGGGTCTTGGGCATGATCTGCCTTGGGCAGGCCGATGCGGAATCGCTACAGATTTGCCGGGACAAGATGGATCCCCTGGCTCCGTACGTTTCGACCCTTCTGGCTGAGGAGATCGAGCGGGAGGAGGCTGGACATCGTCTAGCTCACGCCGAAATGCTTTTTGACTTAGCGGTGATCTCCGGCGGCGATCCGGCGAGCGCGGCGGAGCGCATGGCCACGCGCTTGTCGGCGGCGGTCGACGCCGATGGCTTGGCAATATCTTCGCTCTCGAAGGGTGACGGTCAGGTCGTCGCGGCACAAGGTGCGAATTTGGAATTGATCGACGCGCTGAAGTTCTCGGGCGGAACGGGCGCGGAAGGCTGGGCAAAGGCGGGATATCCCGAGGTGCTGATCTTGGACGCTCGCGACGATGCCGCGTGCCCGTCTGAGATCGCGATCCGGCGGCGCATCGGCAGCTTCTGCCTGGTGCCGATCCGGAGCGGCGAGACGGTTACGGGTTTCCTGTCTGCGGCTACGCATCGGGCCGGCGGCATCGATGTGGCTCAGGCGGAGACGCTGCGGCTCGGAGCTCAGCAGGTCGCCAGCGTGCTCGCTTCGCTCGTCTCGGAGGACAAAGGCTCCAAGGGCGTTCTGTCGGAAGGCGAGTTCAAGCGATTTCTCTCCGCCGCGTCGGGCAGCTTGGTGGTGCTCGAAGTGCTGCACCGCGACCAGCTCGCGCTTACCGCGGGCAAGACCGCGCTCGACGCGGCAATCCGCCGATTACAGGTGCGCCTGAGAAAACAACTGTCTGAAGAAGCGGCTATGTGCCGTCGGTCCAATGGGGATTTCCTTGCTTTCCTCACGGGGACTTCGGAGGCCGAAGCGCAGGCCTGGGCAAACGATGCGGCGACGCTTGCCGCACTGATCGGCGTTCCGCGAATCGACGGTGCGGGGAGTACTCCCTTGGCGATTCGGGCGAAGGTCGCACAGATCGCGGCGACGGAAGCCAGCGACGCTGCCAGGTTTGCCGCATAAGTCTGCGAGGTTCTGGCACTTTTGCTCGTGGTAATGAGTCACACGATTTGATACGCTGTAACTGCCTGGGTGAACCGTGCGCGCTATTGAGCGCGACCGGAAGGGAGAACACGTTGGAACATTCAAATAGAACCCATGGCATGAGTCCGGAGCACCTCCTCAAGTTGGGTCGGCATCAGGAGGCGGAACGGAGAGCTCGGGGCATTCTCGATCGCGATCCCGAGCATATCGGGGCTCTGGAGACACTTGCGAAGGTGCAGTGGCACCTGGGCAAGTTTGAGGCGCTCGTACCCACCCTCGACCGGCTTTTGGCTCTCAATCCTTATGAGCCCGGCTACCATGCGCTGCGCGGTGCAACGCACCAGGCTCAAGGTCAATGCGGGAAAGCGGTGGTCGACTACTCGCGGTGCGCCGAGGGCGACACGCCTGAGGCGGAAACCGCTCGGGAAAACATCGCGGACATCCAGGAGTGGGAGCGTTTCCTCGTCTCCGATTTATTAGAGCGCGATCCGGTGTTCTGCGCCGACTACTTCCACGACCCGAAGGAAGCGTGTCGGAAGCGCGGCTTCGAGTTCGTCGAAGATCTCGCCGCGTCCGAGCCCTGGGTCCCCGCGACGCCCGCCGTGGTTCTCTGGGCTCGTCCGAGTTAGCCGCTTGGGTCGGGCTTGATCGTCAGCGGCTGTTCGTATACCTGGGCATCGACGCCGAGCCTGATCAAGTAAGTTCCGGGCGGCACGAAAGCGCCCTTGCTAGCCGGTGTGCCATGCCAGATCGCCGCCATTCCCAGCCTCCCTCCCTGAGCGGGAAGGCGAAGATCCCACACGAACCGGTGCGCGCCCTTCGCACCCGATAGATTCTGGGGCGGGCGCGCCCAGCGCGGATCGACCGTCAGCATCTTCGGATCGATCTCCGACGTCGGCTGATCGCTGCGCCACTCCCGCACGACGGCGCCCCTGGTGTCCAGGATCTGGAGAGTCACGAGGGCGGATTTGCCGGTCAAGTAGTAGTCGATCGGGACGCCATCCGGCGGATTCTCGCCCGCCGGCTCTTCCCGGGGAAGAGGCGTATCGGTGTTCAGATTCCACTCCACCAAATAGGCGGTGGGAGGCGCGGCCAAGGGCGTTCCGAGCTGTCGGAGCGGCGCCACGTCATCGAGGATCCAGAAGGACCGGCCGTGGGTGCCGATAACGAGATCGTCGTCTTTCACGACCAGATCCCGCACGGAAGTAGCGGGCATGTTAAGTCTAAGCGAACTCCAGTTCGCCCCATCGTCGGGAGAGAACCAAACCTGCCGCTCGGTCGCCGCGTAGAGCAGGCCCCGTTTGCGGGGATCCTCGCGAACGGCGTTAACCGGAGCGTTCTCGTCGAGACCATTGACGACGAGCGACCAGGTTCGGCCGAAGTTGGAGGTCTTGTAAACATAAGGCTTGAGGTCGTCGCAACGCAGCCGATTGACGGCGATATAGGCGACGCCCTTGTCGAACCGGCCGGCATCGATTTGGGCGACCTTGCTCCAGGACCTCACCTCAGGTGGCGTCACGTTGTCCCAGTGCGCTCCGCCGTCTTGGGAGACCCAGACCAATCCATCGTCGGTTCCGCACCAAATCACGTTCACGTCTAACGGAGAGGGGCCGACCGCGTAGATCACGCCGCGCTGGCGCATCGCCTTTCCAGCGTCGCTCACCGAGGCAAACGGTGCCGGAACTTCCCATTGCGGCCGAGTCAGATCGGGACTGATGGCGGTCCAATTCTGCCCTCCGTCCGTCGTCTTCAACAGCTTGTTGGAGGCTAGGAACAGCACGTGCGGATCGGCTGGCGAAAACAGCATGGGCATCGTGCGGAGATAGCGCAAGCCTTCCATCTTCGGCCGAACGTTCTCGACCTTGCCGGTTCGCTTGTCGAACTTCGACCCTTTCGACCCGTAGATGACGTTTGGATTCAGAGGATCGGGCGCCACGTAGGCATACTCCTCCGCCCCGACCGGACGCCAGTCGCGGAACGTGATGTGGCCATCCCGCCCCCGGCTCGCGATGCCGACGGAGCCGCTCTCCTGCTGGCCGCCATAGACGTTGTAGGGAAACTCGTTGTCGGTCGAGACGTGATAGAGCTGCGCGGTCGGCTGGTTGTACCAAGAGCTCCAAGTCTCGCCGCCATTCACGCTAATGCACGCACCCTGGTCAGCGGCCAGTCCGATAATCTCCGGATTGGCCGGCGAGATACATATCGTGTGGTAGTCGTCTCCTCCGGGCGAGCCCTTGATGCATACGAAGCTCTGGCCTCCGTCGGTCGATTTGTAGACCGAGGTATTGGCGGCGAACAGCACATCGGGCTTGGCCGGATCGACGCGAAGCTCGGCGAAGTCGTCGCCTCGGCCGATTACCCTCGGCTCCTTATTCATGAAGCGCCAAGTGTAACCGGCATCGTCCGAACGGTAAACTCCGCTCTTCTCGCCCGCCGAGACGGTCGCGTAGATACGCTTCGGATCGGCGGCGCAGATGGTGAATCCAATTCTGCCGAGGCCGTCGACAGCCGTCGGAAGACCTCCGCCGAGCTGCTTCCACGTATCGCCTCCGTCGGTGGATTTGAAGAGACCGCTCGTCGTGCCTTGCCAAGAGCCGTTTTCCCAGGGCGCCTGTCGAGCTGCCCAAAGATCGGCGTAGATCGTCTTTGAATTGCGGGGGTCGAAGGCGATCGCGATGGCTCCCGTGTTGGCGTCCTTGTACAGCACCTTATTCCAGGTCTTCCCGCCATCGAGGGTGCGGAAGACGCCGCGCTCCTCATTTGGACCGTAGGGATGGCCGAGAACGGCGACGAAGGCGCGATCCGGATTCTTCGGATCGACGCAGATGCCGCCGATTTGCAGTCCGTCCTTCAGACCGGTGTTGGCCCAAGTCTTCCCGCCGTCCGAGGTCTTGTAGACGCCATCGCCGACACTGAGATCGGGCCGTTGCAAACCTTCGCCGGAGCCAACGTAGATGACGTTGGGATTCGACTGCGCGACCGCCAAGCATCCAATCGAGCCGGTCGGCTGGTCGTCGAAGATTGGTTCCCAGGTGTGGCCGTAGTCGGTCGTCTTCCAGACCCCGCCATTGTTCACGCCGATGAACCACGTGCTCGGGTGCGACCAGACCGCATCCATCCCGACGGTCCGGCCCGCCCGGAAGGGACCGATGCAGCGCCACCTAAGACTGTTGTAGTGGTCGGCGGGAACCGGTTGGGCAACAACCGACCCCACGACCGTCGTGAGCAGGGCTAGGAGCAAAGCCTTCATGGATGGCAGTCTAACCGACCCTTCGGCGTATTTTCATGTCGAGTGAAGCGGATTACTTTCAAGGCGGAGAGTGTGGGTCCGATCTTGGACGGCTCGAAGACGGCGACGGTGGGGTGGCGCGATCAGAAGTGGGAGGTTGGCGAGGTTCGCGCGGCAGTGACCGGTCGCAACTGCCGGCCAGCCTTCTCGACCACGGCGGTGGAGGCTTTCGCAATTTTGGAATGCGTGAGCGCCACGTCCCGGCCATGGGGCTCCTTCACGGAGTCGGACGCCGCCCTTTGCGGCGTAACGCGCGACTGGTACCGCCACGCGCGCCCCTCGCCCGACGACATGGACTTGATTCACACGTATCAGTTTCGGACATGGGGCGACCAGAGCGACGGGCAATGAGAAGTAGCACCCTCGCCTACTGGTTCACGAGATTTGGAGCGGGCGACGAGATTCGAACTCGCGACTTCAACCTTGGGAAGGTCGCACTCTACCACTGAGTTACGCCCGCTTTTTTTGGCGGAGGGAGAGAGAGCGGGTGGCGGGAATCGAACCCGCATGGCCAGCTTGGAAGGCTGGAACTTTACCACTAAGCTACACCCGCTTTCGACTTGCATTATATCCGGCATCTGGGGCGCGGTTTACGCCAGCATGCTCGTTGGGGAAACGGTGGCGTCTAGAGATTGGGCATCTATTCCCCGTAGGGAACCCACACGTTTTTGACCTGGGTCGCGTGGCGGAGGAACTCACGTGTGTCGCCCCACCAGGGCTGCGTCCAGGTCTGCTTTAGATTGCCGATGCTCGCCTTCACGGCATCTTGGGGGGCGGGGGCGAAGTGCCATAGGGCGTCCACGCCGTCATGCTCGGCGAGGGTCGGCACGAGTTCGCTGCGGAGGCCGGTGACGATATTGACCACGCCGGCGGGGATGTCGGACGCGTCGAGGACGCGGTACAGCTCGACCGCGGGGATCGGGTTCTCTTCGCTCGGGATGAGCACCACGGTGTTGCCCATGGAGATCGCGGCGGCCATCGCCTCGAGGAGGGCATCGATTGGATTGTCGTCGGGCAGGACGATTCCGACGACCCCGATCGGCTCGTTGCGGGTGAAGCACAGCGACTTCAGGGGCACCGAGTGGGCGGCGCCGTCGTACTTGTCGGCCATCCCCGCGTAGCGGAAAAGAATCTCGGTTGCGGCGTTGGGGCTCTGCGGCGTTGCGGCCTTGAGATTGCTTTCAAGATTTTCAGCTAGATAGTAAAGGATCTGGGCTCGGTTGTGGGAGGTGCTTGCGCTCCAGGCAGGTTGGGCGGCGATCGCGGCTTCGACCGCGTTGCGGATGTCTTTGCGGTTTCCTCGGGCGATCTCTTCGCCTTGGATGCTCAGCGAGTATCCGCCGTCGGGGCGGGCTTGTTTGCCTCCGATGTAGAGCTTGTGGGTCCGGTCGACGGTCGATGTCGGCTGTTGGACCATCACCGGGGCGGAGGGGGAATCCATGGGCGAGACGCCCATGGGACTCATGACCGGGACGGTCATGCCACGAGCGAGATATTCGTACATCCCCTCGCGGCCGCCCTCGCGTCCGTAGCCGCTTTCGCGGTAGCCGCCAAAGCCGCTGGCCGCGTCGAACAGGTTCGTCGAGTTCGTCCAGATCGTGCCTGCTTTCACCTTCGCGGCCAGGTCGTGAGCCAAGTTTAGGTTTTCGGTCCAGACCGTGGCGGCGAGGCCGTAGACCGTATTGTTTGCCAGGGCGACCGCCTCGGCGGGGGTTTTGAAGGTCATGGCTACAAGTACGGGTCCAAAGATTTCGGTTTGGCTGACCATCGAGGCCGGATTAACGTTGGTCAGGAGCGTCGGCGGGTAGAACCAGCCCTCCTTCGGGTATCCGGTGGAGCACTGGAAGCACTCCGCGCCCTCGTCGCAGCCCTGCTTTACGAGGTCGGTGATGCGCTCGAGCTGAATCGCCGCGACGATCGCCCCTACGTCGACCGATTTGTCCAGCGGGTCGCCGATCCGCAGCTTCTCCATGCGCGCTTTGATCTTGCCGATGACCTTTTCCGCCACCGATTCCTGGACCAAGAGCCGCGAACCGGCGCAGCAAACCTGGCCCTGGTTGAACCAGATCGCGTCCACCAAGCCCTCGACCGCGGAATCCAGGTCGGCGTCTTCGAAGATGATGTAGGGCGATTTGCCGCCGAGCTCCAGCGAGAGTTTCTTGGGCGTTCCGGCGGTGGCTTTGCGGATGATTCGCCCGACTTCGGTGGAGCCCGTGAAGGCGATCTTATCGATGTCGGGGTGGTTCACGATCGCCGCGCCCGTCTCGCCATCGCCGGTAACGATGTTGAC
>JBBSFL010000046.1:0-14389 GCA_038238735.1 Fimbriimonadales bacterium
CACCTGACGAGCTGGCAGGCTACGACATTCCTCATCGGAGAGTACGCCGACAGCGAGATCCGCGACAATCCCGTGTTCACCGTCGCCGATGGCCTCTTTTGGCTCAGCCAGGCCGTCGACCGCAACTCCATCGTGCGCAAGATGCAGGTGATGAAGCTCCGCGGGCAGGAGACGGTGCCCGGCCTCCACACCTTCCGCATGTCCGACCAAGGCATTCAGGTTTTCCCGAGGACCTACGGGCTCACTCGCGGTCCCGACCAGAAGAAGGGCCTGAGCCGGCTCTCCACCGGCGTCCCCGAGCTCGACAAGATGATGGGCGGAGGCGTTCCTTCCGGCCACAGCCTCCTTGTCTCCGGCCCTTCGGGATCGGGCAAATCCATCCTGGGATGCCATTTCATTGCCGAGGGCCTCAAGCACGACGAGCCCGGCATCGTCGCCGTCTTCGAGGAGCTACCGGACGAGTACGCCGACCGCTCCGCGAAGCTAGGCTTGAATCTCGACAAAGCTCGCAAGGACGGCTCGCTTGAGATTATCTACCTCCGCCCGCTCGATCTTTCGGTCGACGAAACCGTTCACGAGATCGTCGCCGCGGTGCAGCGAACCAAGGCCAAGCGCCTCGTTATCGACTCGCTCGTCGGCTTCGAGATGGCCCTCGCGCCGGACTTCCGCACCGATTTTCGCGAGTCGCTCTACCGCATGATCGCCGCCCTCACCCGGCTCGGCGTAACCATTCTCTCGACCGTCGAGATCGAGGAGAACTTCACCTCGATGGCGCTCTCCAATTTCGCCATCTCCTTCCTGTCCGACGACATTCTGCGCCTCCGCTATGTCTCCATCGACGGCCAGCTCCGCCGCATGATGGTGGTCGTTAAGATGCGTGGCGGCAAGCACAGCATCGACATGCGCGAGTACGAGGTGACGGACAAGGGAATCGTGGTCAGGGAACGCCTGCGGGGTTACCAAGGTCTAACTAGCGGCATCCCTGCCCCCTGGCTCGATAAAGAAATAAGTATTGCATCCGCCGATCCCGACTCTGACGGAATCCGCGAATCAGGAAGCAAAAAGAGATAGTCGGATCAGCGCGTCGCGGAGAATGAAATCAGCACTCAAACGAACACCAAAGTGGTCAAAGATAGGCGTCGGCCGTCTCTCGCCGAGCTCTGCCGGCCCCTTGCCGAAAGCTCACCCCAGCCGATGGCGGCAGTAGATGGCGACGACCATATCGTGCGTTACGCGAACCCCGCGTTTCATCAGCTGCTGGGCCGGGAAAATGACACCCTTGTAGGCACTAAGTTCGAGGACGTCGTGCCCAGCATCGGAGTAGGCGTCGGCTCGGTGCTGATCGATCGCGTTCTTGCGACGGGCCGCCTGCAGCAGCAGCCCGTCGAGGGTCGGGACCCGGGAGTCGTAGGGGTGCCATGCACAAACTGGCTTCTCTCTATGTGGCCGGTCGGCGACGAGATGGCGCTCGGGGTCGTTATCCACGTGACCGATCTCTGCTTCTCCGAAGACCTGCTCCGCGAGTCGACCACGATCAACGAAGCTCTCCTCCTGTCCGCGATTCGCGAGCACGAACTTCGCGATGCGTTGATTCAAAGCGAGGAGCGCTACCGAGCTCTTTACGGCGCGCTGCCAGTAGCCGCCTTTCTCTGCGACAAGCAAGGCGTCATCCAAAATTACAATGCCCGCGCCGCGGAGCTTTGGGGCCGGCGCCCAGAGATCGGCGTGGAACGTTGCAGCACCGTGATGACCCTTTTCCGGATGAACGGGGTCCCTCTTTTGCCGGAGGAAAATTTCGTCGCTCAAGTCCTTCTCGATGGCATTCCAATCCGCAACGTCGAGATGCTGATCGAGCGACCCGATGGTTCGCGTATTCCCATCACGATCAACTTCTCCGCCCTTCGGGGCCGGGATGGCGAAATCCTTGGGGCGGTCACTTCGTTCGACGACATCTCGGAGCGTATTAAGGCGGAGGAGGCGATGGTAAAAGCCCAAGCAGCCCTCACCGAACTCGCCGCCGTGCTGGAGCATCGAGTCGTTGAGCGCACTGCCGAACTTCTCTCCTCGAACGAGCAGCTCCAGGGCTTTACCTATTCGGTCGCTCACGATCTGCGCCAGCAGATCCGCGGCATCAGCATGAATGCGTCGATGGTGCTCAATGATAACATCGGAGCGTTGGACGCCGGGAAGCAAGGAAACCTGCGCCGCCTTGTCCAGTGCGCGAAGCAACTCGGCACCCTGGTGGACGACTTGCTCGGTTACGCGCGGCTCACCAAGCTCGAGCCGAAAGCCATCCCCTTCAATCTCAGTGAGATGGCCGGTGAGGTCTCCCGATACGTCCTCGACCAAATTTACTGCAACCCTGACACACGTTTTGAGATCGACCCTGGCCTCACCGCCGTGGGCGACCCCATGATGGTCCAGATCGTTCTCGGAAACCTCATCGACAATGCCTGTAAATACTCGGCGCAGACCCCGAAGCCGGTCGTTGAGATCGGTCAGGACGATCAGGGATTCTTCGTGCGCGACAACGGCATCGGGTTCGAAATGGAATACGCCCACAAACTTTTCCTGCCGCTTGAAAGGCTCCACGCCGCCCATGAGTATTCCGGGACAGGCATAGGTCTAGCCAACGTCAAACGCATCATCGAGAGGCATGGAGGTAGGGTCTGGGCCGAGAGCGAGTTGGGTAAGGGATCTACTTTCCACTTCACCCTGACTTCCGCCCCTTAGCGACCTGTCTTCCCGTGCCCTTCTAGTTGCCGATCGATCGGCTGAAAATCCTCGACCGCAGACCCTTGATGGCTTCGTGCAGCTCAAATTCGTCCTTGTTCATGATGTGGGCGTGCCCGCCTCCCCCGCCGCCACGGATAATCCGGCGCGCCTTTTGCTGCTGCATGGCCCGCCCTTCCGCCTTGGTCTTCGCAAGGAGCGTGCTGCAGACTTGCTGGTATCGGCTGCTGAAGCTTTTGGCCATTCGCTCTGAATTCAAAACCGTGTTGCAAACCTGCTGAGCGGCGGGCAATTGTCCCTCAGGAGCGTTCACAACGGTTAAGCCGCTGACAAACCAGTTGCCCCGATAGGCGTTCGGCCCGGTCGACATCGACCAACCATAGAAGTCCATCGAAAGGCGCTCCTCCATCGGAGTTCCGTTCACCTCGAATCGGGCGGTCAAGACCGAGTGGGTCGAAGACGTGAAAACATTCGAAGCGCCCGGGCGGTAGGGGAATGGAATCGGTTGATCCACCACATCCACCACGTCGAATTCTGTGTTCGGATGGACGAACTTAAAGTTCTGGACGAGGAAATCCGACGGCTTCTGAGGGGGCGCCTTACCCAGCACACCGCCATACCCATTGGACTGAAAGTCGAACGTGAGACCGCTAAGGTAGGAGATCCAAGTTCGATGGTCCGGGCTGCCGGTCGTCAGCGAATAGCTCATCGGGTTCAGGCGAAGATTGAGATTCCATTGCACGATGTCCTGCGCATTCCATCCCGTAGGAATCTCGAAAGTCATCGCCAAAGCGCCTGAGCCCTTCGAATCCATCACCCGGTGAAGGATGTAGCCGGGATGCTGGGCACCCACCAAAAGAAAGCCGCCGAGTGCGTACCCAAGGGACGCGAATGCGCGAAGGGCTGACGTGTACGATAATCGGAATATCACAGTCACAGTCTACGAAGCGGACATTCTAGTCGAGCGTTTGTTTCACGTTCTTTAACGGAGGCATCGAAAAAGCCAGCCAGAACGGCCCTTTTCCCACTTGCCGGAGCCGCGCTTGGTCGGTTAATGCACAACGCGGTGCGTTCAGGTCCGCTCAACGCGCTCGACCGAGACCGTTCGGACACAAGGATGCCCGCTCGGTGGCCGAAGTGCGCCCCACTATTCCGCCCGCCGAGTGGCGCTCGGGCCAACGGTTGACGCGCTCGAAGACGGCTCAAGAACTGACCACGATGGCGATCCAACTCGTCGCCGCGGACGCAACCGAAAAACCCGCGGCCGCTGGCTAGCCACCTTTCCAATCCGTGCGTTCAGGGATATTTCAACCTAATTTGTCTCCCAGATACAAAAAGAGGGCCGCCAAACTGCTTGGGTTACTCGAGCGGCTCGATTCGCTTGACCGCTTCGATTTGGCATAGTTTGCTGAGGATCGCTGCCTCGCACGTGCCGAGCACAAGCCTGAGCTTCTTGTCCACCACGTCGGCTTTCAGGCCGAGGTCGGTGAGCGCCTTTAGGGTTTCGGGCGAGACGTTATCTAGGAAGATCTCGACCGCGACCGGTCCCTTCGCGAGGCGCAGGTTGCGAGCCACCTTGTGCGTGTAGTTTCGCTGGGCGATCTCTGCGGGGGTGAGCGGCTCCGCCCTCTCTACCTTGTCGGACGGGGAGCTCGGAAGGATGATGGGCAGGCCGCCGGTTGTGGACGACGGTCGGCTCGGCCGTCCAGAAACACCGCCTCCGCCACCAAAATTGCCGCCACCTCCGAATCCGCCGGAGGAGCCGCTGTTGCCCTTACCCCCGACCAGAACACCCTGCAATTGACTGAGTTGCGCAGGGGCCATGACTCCTGACGAAATGCTGCCAAGACGCTTCTCATCCCTGCCCATCTCGTAGCTCACGCCGTCGGCCATCTCGACAGGCACCCGGACAGTGCGGCTCCTGCCGCCGATGTTAACGACGCGCGGCTCGACGGCGACGAACGATGTGTACTCCGTCATGATGCCGAACTCGAGTGCGGTGTCGACGATCTCGTCGGTCTTCGCCATCCGCTCGTCTCCCGCGATCTGGCCGAGCCAGTTCGCCGTCACGAGATCGTCTACGTGTCGCCGGGCCCACAGCCCCATCAGCGCGGGAGCGTCAGCTCGTGCGGGGAAATCGACCTGCATCGTCTGCGTCCAAGGCTCGCCACCGAGCTTGCCCGTCAGCGCGACACGCCCCGGGCCGGAACCAGCATAGCGTCCGTAGACCACCACCGGCCGCCCTGCGAAGACGTCGGGGAAGTGCGCGGGCAGGATGTCGGACACGCTGACTCCCTCCATCCGGGCTTCTATATTGGTGAGGACCGGCGTCTGGGTCCGCTCCAAGAATTGCTGCACCACGCCGTCGGCCTTCTCATTCAGAGTCACGGTGCAGCTAGCACCTCGGCCCTCCGCGCTCATCGCGTCGATCAGGAAATGGTTCACCGAATTGCCGATGCCGAATGTGAACACCCGGCTGGTGCGCCGGTGCTTCTGGATCGAGTCGAGGATCATCTTCTCGTCGCCGACGAACCCGTCCGTGTTGAACAGCACGAGTCGCAAACGTTGGGGATCCTCCGGAATGTCCAGCGCGGCCACCACGGCCTTGCGCAACTCCGTTCCGCCATCGGCGACCATCGGTTTGATGTACTTCTCCGCCTCGGCGACGTTCTCGGGCGTGTTAGGCCGGGGGGTTCGCCAAAGCGCGCGAACATCATTCGAAAAGGCGAGGACGTTAAACGTGTCGCCCGGCCGCATCGCGTGGATGAGCTTGAGCGTGACCTCCTTTGACTTCTCGATCGGAAAGCCGCTTTGGCTGCCGCTCTGGTCCATCACGAAGATCAGCTCGCGGGGCGCGATCTGCGTCGCGACGGGTACGACGGGCGGCAGGAAGACGAGCGAGAAGAAGCCACCCTTGTCGGGGTCGACGTGGGTAAGGAAGGCGCTCTGAACCTGGTCTGTCGCCAGTCGATAGCGCAGGACGAAGTCGCGGTTGGGGATCTCGTCGCGCTTCGTCAGCTTCACAATCGCCGTCGTCGGACTGGTCTTCTGCATGTTCACTTGGTGAAGCACCGATTCCATGGATTGAATCTGCGCTCCGGCTTGGAGGTTCACCGTGAGGTCGATGTTCGTTCCCGTTCGCGTCCCTTTATGAATTATCGATGGGGAAATTGCGTTCGGGTCGCGTGCATTGCCGAGATAGTGCGGACCGACGACCATGGGGAACTGGAATTCGAGCTGGCCGTGGTCGTAGGGGAGGATCTCGGAGTAGGAGATCTCGACCCGCACCTTATCGCCCGGCATGATGTTCGCCACGTTCTGAGTGAAGATATTGGGGCGCTCTTGGTTCAGCAGCGCCGCGGTCTGGCCCTGAGCGCGGGCGGCATCGTAAATCCTTCGCGCCTCTTCTCGGCGCTTGATAACGCCCTCGATGATCCGTTTGCCGACTTCCATCCGCATCCTGTCCACCGCCGCATCGGCGGGGAGCGGGAAGGTATAGACCGCCTCGATAGGCGTGGTCGACGTGTTGGAGAACGTCTGAACGACCGTGACCCGCGCGCCGAAACCTGCGATGTAGGCATTCACGCTCGTCCGTTCGAGCGGGCATTCGATGACGGTCTTGCCGTCTTTGCCGACGGCGGTCAGATTCCCTGCGTCGGCGGTCGGCGGGGCAGGGGCGAGCGCCACGAAGGCGGCAATTACATTCAACAACATCGCAAATCTCCCGGTTTACAGAGCTTGGAAGATTGGGCCGCCTCTGCGTTACGCTTGATCCTCAGACGAAGACGCCCCGAAACCAGCGAGGGTTTCGGGGCGTACGGCAGAGGCTCAGTCCTTGTTGAATTGGAACCACATGGCTGCCGCTAGAAACTGCATCTTCATCACGTGGTCGTGCCCCGACAGGGTGATCGTCTCGTCCGTCGGCGGGTTGATGGGGTTGCCGTTTAGCGAAGTCTCGTGGAGGATCACCGAGTTGCCCGACCGAGTGTAAGTTCCCATAACAATGATGTTTTGTACGCTCTCGACCAAATTGTTGGCCTTCAGGGTAAAGGTCATTCCGGGATCGAGCTTGAGCCCGAGGCGCACCGCCTTCCACTTATCCATTTGGGGCTGGATCTGCTCGATCTGATGGGAGTGGCGGGGCAGGGAGCCGCGGTCGACGATGATGCGGCCGGTCCAGGTGCCGGTAATCGGGGCAGCAATAGCTGATCCGAACGCGAGGCAGATGGCCAGGGAGCTTGTGAATCGCTTGAATCTCGACATAGCACGATTATGGCGTCTACGCGCAGGTCAGTGGGCGCGACCTGGAAGAACCTGCGGGTGAGTTCAATGAAGATGGGATGCTGTCAGATTGTGGGGGCTCGCCGGTGACAGGAGTCGATCTCAAAGAAAGTACAATGCTAGGCTCCGATGCCAACCCGTCAGAAGTTCAAACGTGTCCTCCTGAAGCTCAGCGGCGAAGCGCTGGCGGGCGAGTTTAAGTTTGGGCTCGACCCTACCGTTTTGAAGTACATCTCGAAGGAGATTTCCCAGATCCACGAGGACGGCGCCGAGATCGCGATCGTGGTGGGGGGTGGCAATTTCGTTCGGGGCGAGAATTTCTCGGCCGAAGGCGGCATCGACCGGACGGTGGCCGACCAGATGGGGATGCTCGGGACCTTAATGAATTCGCTCGCGCTCCAGAGCGCGTTGGAGAATCAGGGAGTGCCGACGCGGGTGCAGAGCGCGGTTCAGGTTGCGCAGGTTGCCGAGAGCTTCATTCGCCGGCGCGCGATTCGGCACTTGGAAAAGGGCCGGGCCGTGGTCTTTGCCGCTGGGACGGGGAATCCCTATTTCACGACCGACACGGCGGCCGTACTTCGAGCTTTGGAGATCGAGGCTGAAGTCCTAATCAAGGCGACGAAGGTGGACGGGGTGTATACGAAGGATCCGCGGAAGTTCAAAGACGCGGTTCGCTATGACACCTTGACCTTTACCGAAGCGATTTCGAAGCGGCTGGCCGTGATGGACCAGACCGCGTTCACGATGTGCCGGGAACATGAGCTCCCGCTCATCGTGTTAGACTTCAACGAACCCAATGCCTTGGTCGGCGCCGTCAAAGGCGAGCCGATCGGCACTCTCGTAGGAGGGGAGTAAATGTCCGCTGATCAGATTCTTAAGGATGCAGAGCACCGCATGAAGGCGGCCCTCGAGGCCATGACTCACGACTTCGCCAGCTACCGTACTGGCCGGGCGTCGCCAAATATCTTGGACCGCGTGCACGTGGAGTATTACGGCACCGAGACGCCGATCAGCCAGATCGCGAACGTCAGTGTGCCCGAGCCCCGCCAACTTCTCATCCAGCCCTATGAGAAGAGCATGGTCGCGGTGATCGAGCGGGCAATCATGAAGAGCGACTTAGGAATCAACCCGACAAACGACGGGAGCGGAATTCGTCTGAACTTCCCTCAAATGACCGAGGATCGGCGCAAAGATATGGTCAAGCAGGTCCACAGCCGCACCGAAGAGGGCCGTGTCGCCATCCGAAATATCCGCCGCGACGCGAACGACCATTTGAAAACTTTGAATAAGAACAAGGAGATTAGCGAGGACGAGTTGAAGGGGAAGGAGAACGCGGTCCAAAAGCTAACCGATACCTATGTTCACCAAGCCGATGATCTTGGGAAGAAGAAAGAAGCCGAGTTGATGCAAGTCTGAATAGCAGGGCGTTGCGGCTTATGGCCCTGCGGTTTTGGTGGATATGTACAGTTCGGTTTACGAGTCGGATAGCCCCAGCGATCCATTTGTGGGAGATCCATCGTAATGGAGACTCCAAAAGGCCGCAACGCCGCAATGCCGCAACGCCACGTCACACCGATCCAAGATCTCGCGAGCAGCTTGGGCATCTCCCTAACCGCCCTCCCCGCCCATCTCGCCATCATCATGGACGGCAACGGGCGGTGGGCTAAGCGGAAGGGTTTGGCTCGGCTGCTGGGACACCGGGAAGGATATCGGGCTTTGCGTGGAGTGCTGCTTAACGCCTCTCGGCTCGGCATCCGGTACCTGACGGTGTACGCATTCTCCGCCGAGAACTGGCGCCGACCGAAGGACGAGGTGTCCGGGCTGATGAAGCTGATCGAGCAGGCGGCCAAAGACGAGCTTCGGACTATGCACCAGAACAACGTGCGCGTCCAAGTTGCGGGCCGCATGGAGGAGTTACCGGACGGATTAAGAAGAGCGTTATTGCATGGCATCGAAACGACGAAGGTCAACACGGGTATTACGTTTACCCTGGCCGTAAACTACGGCGGACGGGCCGAGATCGTTGATGCCGTCAAGAAGCTCATGGAGGACGGCGTTGCCGTCGAAGCGGTCACTGAAGAGGAGATTGCAAAGCGCCTCTATAACCCGGATCAGCCGGAGCCGGACCTGATGATCCGTACGGCGGGGGAAATGCGGTGGAGCAACTTCCTCCTATGGCAGGGCGCATATTGCGAGTTGTACGTAACCGAAGTTCCCTGGCCGGAGTTCGGCGAAAGCCAGCTTTTGGACGCGGTACTGACCTACCAGAAGCGAACCCGAAAGTTTGGCGGCCTCGTCGATCAGGACTAGCCCACTGGCAGGGATCGCCGATCCAACAACTCTCCCGGCATGCGCTCCTCGGAGAAACGTCGATCGGCGATCGATGCCACTGTGTGTGTCCCAGCGCGTAGACTCGGAAGACCTTCCATGAGAGTTTTGGTTATTGGCGCGAACGGAATGTTGGGTACAGACCTGTGTGCGGAGATTCAGGCACGCGGCCATGAAGTCGTTGTGGCAGATCTTCCCGACTTCGACATCACCGACCCGGCCCGCGTGACCGAAACACTTCTCGGGCCCACAAGCTATGAGGCGTGCGTAAACTGTGCCGCCTACACGGCGGTCGACGCGGCGGAAACGGACGTCGAGACGGCAACTGCGGTCAACACCCTCGGGCCCGGATACCTCGCCCGTGCGTGCGCTACGGCCGGCACGCGCCTCATCCACATCTCGACTGACTACGTTTTCAGCGGCCTCCATGCGACGCCCTATACCGAGGAAGACCGGCCAAATCCGCTGGGAATCTACGGCCGCACAAAGCTGGAGGGCGAGGAGTCGGTGCTGTCTGGAAATCCCAACGCCACGATCCTACGCACTTCCTGGCTCTTCGGACGGGCAGGAAAATGCTTCCCGAAATCGATTCTGAAGGCCGCACGAGAAGGAAAGACCCTGCGCGTGGTGAACGATCAGATCGGGACCCCGACTTACACGAAAGACCTCGCCCGAGCTATCGTCGACATTCTAGAAAAGCAGATTCCAGGCGGGCTTTACCACGCTGCCGGGCCAGACGTATTAAGCTGGTTCGACTTCGCGCGGCTCATTCTAGATGCGTGCCCGGACCTTAAGGACACGCCGATCGGACCGATTCTAACCGACGATTGGTACACGCCCGCCAAGCGACCGCCCTACAGCGCACTAGCCACCAAGCGCCTCGATGAACTCTGCATCACCCCGATGAGGCCGATAAGCGAAGCGGTCGCCGACTTCTGCCACCGCCTCTAGCCGGCGGCAAGCGTCTTGTCAATCGCCTCGCGCGCCTTCGGATCCTCGGGATGGCCCTGGAAGGCGATGTTGCCGTGGCGGTCGATAACGACCATGGTAGGCAAGGCCTGGACATTAAAAGCCTTGTTCAGCGCCAGGTCTCCGTCCAGATAGATCGGATAGGGCAGCCGCTGCGACCCGAAGAACTTGGCGATGACGGGTCTCTCTTCGGACGTGACGCCCCAGACTTCCAGACCTTTGGATTTTAGCTCTTCGTAGATGGCCGCCACGTGGGGCATAGATTCGCGGCAGGGACCGCACCACGTCGCCCAGAAATCCAGAACGACGACCCTGCCTTTAAGGTCCTTGAGATTGTCGAACTTCCCTTGGCCCGTGAAGGCTTCCACCCGCAGATCGGGCACGCTGGACACGCCGCTTTGGCATCCCGACACCAGAATCGCGAACGCCGCCATCGCGAAGGTCCATGATTTCATCTTCATCTTCTACGCTCTTTTGCCAATGGGCGAGCCCACGTCCTTCAGTTTCGAAAGAGGCCGGAAGTCGTCGTGCGGATCAATCAATTCTCGGACGATTTTGTCTCCTTGCCTATGCAGTCGATGGGCGAAGGAATTTGGTTGGGAGGCTAGGAACCGATACTGGTCGTCGACGATCTGCAGCGCGCAGCCATCGTCCAGTCCGATGCCGGCGCCCTCGACGGTCCCCATCATGGCGGAGAATTCGGCGAGGCGGAAGCCTTCGTCGCGAGTGTGGGGGCAGATGGCGAGATCGACGAAGCCGAGGCATTCGAGAGCCGAAGTATTTGTATCCGGAATGTCGTAGTAGAGCGGCCAGTCGCTGTTCGCGACGCGAAACCAGCAGATGGCTCCTGCGCTGAGACCCGAGACCGGCTTGTCTTGGGCGATGAAGTCGGCGAGCATCTTGTCGAGCCCGGCCGCTCGCCAAACCTCGAGCATCTTCTTCGTATTTCCTCCGCCGACGTAGATGAGGTCGGCGATCGCCAGCTTTTCTTTCGCAGACTCCCGCGTGTCGGTGGAGAGCAGGCGCAGGACATCGACCGTGCAACCCTCGCCTTCGTAAGTTGACCTGACGGAGGCAGCGTAGTCCTCACTGTCGTCGCTGGCGGTCGGGATGAAGAGAACGTGGGGATTAGACTTGCCGGACTGCCGTATGATCTCCTTGTCGATTGCGAGGGTCTCACCCGCACCGACATCTCCGCCTCCGATCGCGATGATTCGCATCGCACAAGTTTGGCCTACTCGGCTTCGAGAATGGCGTGAGCCACGTCTATCGCCCGTCGCGCTGCCAACACATCATGGGCCCGGATCATCTTCGCCCCGCGGGTTTGCGCCAACACGTGGGCCGCGAGGGTGCCTTCCAGCCGCTGGTCCGAGGTCAGAGGGTTATCTTGCTTCCCGAGGATTCGGCCGAGAAAAGACTTACGGCTCGCCCCGATGAGCACGGGATAGCCGGTTTCGACGAGATTGTCGAGATGCTTCAGGAGAAGCAGGTTGTGGCGCAAATTCTTGCCGAAACCGATGCCGGGATCGATCCAGATGCTCTCTCTCTTCACCCCGCCCGCTTCTGCTTTCGCGGCCTGCCGGACGAGATAATCCGCGACTTCGCTTACCGCGTCGTCGTAGTGGGGCTGCGCCTGCATCGACGCGGGCTCGCCGAGCATGTGCATGATCGCCACCTGGCACTGCGCCTCTGCCGCCACCTCGATCATCGCGGGATCGCGAAGGCCGCCGACATCGTTCAGCATGGAGGCTCCGGCTCTTAGTGCTTCTCGGGCGACTTCGGGTTTTCGCGTGTCGCAGGATACGCGTAGACCGCTGGCGGCAAGCGCTTCGATCACCGGCAGAACCCGGCGAAGTTCCTCTTCGATGGTTATCGACCCGGCGCCAGGCCGCGTGGATTCGCCGCCGACGTCGATCCAATCCGCCCCCTCGGTCGCCATGCGCAGACCTGCCTCGACCGCGGTCGGGGCGTCGAAGAAGAGACCTCCATCGCTGAACGAGTCTGGTGTCACGTTAAGCACGCCCATCAGCAGCGGCTTCACTAGACGACCTCGGCCAAGCCGAATCGCTCGTGCAGAGCGCGGACGGCGCGGTGGGCGTCCGCCTCGGTCACCAGGACGGAGAGCGAGAAGTCGCTGTCGGAGGTCTGCAGGACCGGCACCTGGTGGTCGGCGAGCGTTCGGAGAACACCGTAGAAGAGGCCTGCCTGCTGCATATATTCGTGGCCGATGAGCGACACCATGGTGCAGCCTTCCGTCAGCGCGGCTTTGATGCGGATCGGTTCGCCGAGGGGCTCCAGAAGCCTCGCCTGCATCTCGACTTCCTTCGACGCAGGGCCGATCTGGAAGATGTAGACCTCGCCCTCCATCGGAATAACGAGGCCGTCGAGGAGGTCGCGCACGATCGGGTACTGCGGCCTCGGGACGGCGAAGCCGGTACCCGACGGCGACAGGTTCAGCATATAGAGATTGACGGCATGCCCGGAAGCCATCTCGTAGATCCGCCCCTCGAGCGCGGTGCGGTGGGCTTCACTCGCCGAACTGAGATCGAACTGCAGATAGACGAGCTTGCCTGTGTGGGAAACGCCGGTGACGCGACGGCCGGGGAAGCGCTCGCGCCTGACGATCTCGGTGCCGGGATCGTCGGAGAAAGTGTTCTTCACCCAGAGCGGGATGTCATGGTGCATCGCGATCTCGGCAGCTCTTGGATGCACGACCTTCGCGCCCAAGTGGGCAAGCTCGGCGACCTCGTCGTAGGTAACGGTCCGGAGGGTGGGGGCGTCCTTGACATAATCCGGATCGGCAGTTTTGACGCCGTCGACGTCCGTAAAAATCTCGACCGCTTCCGCCTGCATGGCGGCACCGATCGCGGCGCCCGTAGTGTCGGAGCCACCCCGACCGAGGGTTGTAAGCTCGCCGCCCGGCGCGCCGTCCCCGCTGACATGCACCCCCTGGAAGCCGCAAACGACCGGAATGCAACCCTCTTCGATGCTCTTGAAAAGGCTGATCGGATTGATGCCGATAATCCGCGCATTGCCGTAGACACCATCCGTCCGGATCCCCGCCTGCCCGCCGCGATAAGCCTGGGCCCGGTGGCCCAAAGTCTTTAGCGTATGGGCAAAGATGACCGACGAGAGGATCTCGCCACAGGCCGCCATCAGGTCCATCTCGCGCGGGTCGGGCTCTACATTGGGGTCGATCTCGCGCAAAAGCTGGATCAGCGTGTCGGTCGCATATGGTGCCCCTTTGCGGCCGATCGCGCTGACCACGACCACGGGCGAAAAGCCCTGCTCTTTCGCCGAGACGACTCGCATGGCCGACTGGAGCCGCGCTTCCGGCGTGGCCACGCTGGTGCCGCCGAACTTCATGACCTTAATTCTCATCAGCCCGTGCCTCCTGAATGCGAACCTTCAGTCGCTCGGCCTCGCCGGCCTCGGCGACCATGAGCAGGCGATCATGCATGTCCGATATGTGGTCGACCTTTGCCGTACTGGATATGGCGCGATGCACGAGCTCTGCGAGCATGCCTTCCTCGTCTCGAATATTAACGGCGTGAACGAGGACTATTGCGCGATTTGGCTTAATCGTGTGCCGAACGCCGAGCGGCGTGATCGCCGCGCCGACCTTGTCGGAATCGTCTTGCCGGACGAGAAAGGACAGGCCAGTGGGGGTGAGCTTGAGGAAGTCCAGCGAAACCCCGGTCCCGGAAATGGCCTCCAAGACCCGGAGGCGCTGCTCGACGATATCTTGTCCAAGTTCGGAGACGTGAACCTGTGCAAAACCGGCTCGCACTTCCACGGCGCTCACGCCGCGGCGCTTTTCGAACTCGGTTTCGCTGCCCCATCCAATGGCGGTTTTGGGCGATTTGGCGCTCATCGTTCGGGCTTCAGGGTACCCGGCAGCTAATCGGCGACCTGGAAAATGAGCCTCGAGCCAAAGCTCTGGATGAGCTTCAGCCGTTGATTCGCGACTGCCTCGGCGAGCAACACCTTGAACTTGCTTCGAATGTCGCCGGCAGCGTCCTGGACTTCCTGAGCGGTGAATGGTCTTAGTTCTCCTTGGAGTCCGGCGGCGGATAGC
>JBBSFL010000047.1:0-14363 GCA_038238735.1 Fimbriimonadales bacterium
CACAGCGAAGAGTTCTGGCGCGGCGGGTTCACGGCCATGGAGAAATTGGTCTCGGAGTTCGAGCGGCTCTGGGCTGCCCGATGAGCAAGCTAAACTAGCCGCACCTTGAGCACCGGATATTTGCGAAGTCGAATCGGTGGCCTCCTAGCCGGCCAGCAGGCCGGCTTGGTGATCGTGATTCTCGCCATGGGCGCGGTGCTGTCGACGTTCGCCGGGCACTACACGGATCCCGCGACCGGCCACAGCGTCAACACGTTCCTCAACCCCCACACCCTGCTGCAAACCGCCAGCGACACCAGCCTGTTCGCGATCATGGCGGTGGGCATGACGGTGGTGATCATCTCGGGCGGCATCGACCTTTCGGTGGGCTCGATTTACGCCCTGAGCGGTGTGCTGACCGCGATGGCCCTCCATAAGATGGGGGCTTCGGCCAATACTCCGGTCGCCTTCGGACTCAGCGTCGGCATCGGACTTGCCTGCGGCCTTGTCAATGGGCTCCTGATCTCTCTGCTCAGCGTCCATCCGTTCATCATCACGCTCGGCACGATGTGGATCTTCCGGGGCTTGGCGTTTGTCGCGAGCAAGGCGGTCAGCATCCCGATGCCGGATTCGGTGATCCACTCGGTCAAGGCAACCCTCGGATTCGGGCAGGGGATGTATCCGATTCCTAGCCTCGTGATGATCGTCGTTACAGTCGTCGGCGCCTACTATCTGCTACGCACGGTCGCGGGCCGGAACGTATACGCGATCGGCGGCAATGTCGACGCGAGTCGTTACGCAGGCCTTCGCATCGGCCTTGTACAAGTCGGCGTCTATGCCCTGAGCGGCCTCAGCGCGGGCATCGCGGCGTTCGTGGGCTGCGGCTACTACGGCTCCGCGAACTGCGTGGACGCGACCGGATACGAGCTCTACGTGATCGCCAGCGCGGTTGTGGGCGGCGCCAGCCTCAGCGGGGGCAAGGGCGCCGCGCTGGGCGCACTCCTCGGAGCGTTGCTCATCACCCTGATCCGTCAATCCATCCGAACCCTCCACATGGACCAGAACTATGAATGGATCATCATCGGCACGGCCGTGATTATCGCGGTAGTGCTGGACCAAACGAGCCGGAGGTTGGCGGAGAAGCGGATGGCGGCAAGGGCGAGGTGAGAGGACGATGGTGAATAGGTGAATAGGTGAATAGGTGAGGACGTCCTGCCTAGAGAACTCCAGACGAACAACTCGATTCCGAGGATGCCCCCTAGGCCCGTTCGTCTATCGCTAATACCGCCATTCGCCAGGCGATCACCTCGAAGCAGTCCGGGCGGTCCGATCGTATTCACTCATTCATCCACTCGCATCCGGCAACAGAGATTGATGCAGAATGACAAGAAGTCGACAGCGGCGTCGGCAAGCCCGGAGGAATGCGATGAAGATTTGGACCTTTACGATCTTGGCTGCGGCAGCGATGCTCGTGGGATGCGGCAGCGGCGATAACGGCGGCACCGCCGCGAGCGGATCCCCGAGCCCCAACACCAGGGGCGAAAAGCCGAAGGCGATCAAGATCACAATGATCGCCAAGAGCTCGACGAACGCCTTCTTCCTCTCCTGCAAGAAGGGCGCGGACGATGAAGCCAAGAAGATGAGCGACAAGTACGGCGTACCAGTCACCATCGACTGGCAAACCCCCCCGACGGAAGACGGCCAGGTCCAGGCTCAAAAAATCCAGCAAGCCGTTAACGAGGGCACGAGCGCAATCCTCATCGCGTGCTCCGACGCCGCCAAGGTGAAGGGCGCTATCGACGACGCGGTGGACCGCAACGTGCCCGTCATGACCTTCGACAGCGACTGCGACGGCTCCAAGCGCTTCGCCTTCTGCGGCAGTGATAACAAGGTGATGGGCGAGACGCTCATGAAGGAGCTGATCACCCTGACCGGCGGCAAGGCCAACGTCGCGATCCTCGCCGGTAACCAAAACGCCCCGAACCTCCAGATTCGAGTGCAAGGCGCGAAAGACGCGGCGGCCGCCGCACCAGGCATGAAGATCGTGGATACGTTTTATCACGCGGAAACGCCCCAAGACGCCACCGCAGCCGTTAAGCAGGCTATGAACGCCAACCCTCAGATCGACGCTTGGTGCTTCGTCGGCGGCTGGCCCCTTTTCGCCCAGTCCCTGCTCACCGACCTCGATCCCCAGAAGGTTCGCGTGGTCTCCGCCGACGGCCTCCCGGAGGAGCTGCCGTACGTCGAGAAAGGTGTCGTCCCGGTCCTGATCGCTCAGCGCAGTTACGACTACGGCGCGATGTCCGTCGACGCGATCTGCGCGAAGATCATCGACCACAAAGATCCGGCTGGCGGAAATATCGCTCCCGACCTCACTAAGGTGACGAAAGATAACTTGAAAGAATGGGCCAAGCAGCTCCAAACCTGGGGCTTCGAAAACGTCCCCACCGAGCTTCTGAAGTAGCCGTCAATCCTGCGCATCGCTGAAGCCTGATCGAATTCGCTCGATCAGGCCTTTCTTCTGTTCGTCGGACAGGAAGGAGGCGCGTGCCGCGTTTTGAGTGAGGGTCCACAAAACGTCTTCGTTGAAGCCGAATGTCTCGCTGCAGCGAATCAACTCTTCCGTGATCGTAGTGCCGAACATCGGCGGATCGTCCGAATTAATCGAGATATTGAGCCCCTGGTTTAGCATTTCTGGCAGAGGATGCGAGGCCAGAGATGGCGCGAGCCCCAGGCATACGTTGGAAGTCGGGCAGACCTCCAGATGAATTTGCCGGTTTCTCAATTCCTTGACCAAGGCAAGATCTTCTAGACAGCGGATGCCGTGTCCGATCCGGTCGGCGTTCAGATCGCTCAGGCTCCCCCAGATGCTGTCTGCGTCTGTCGTTTCTCCGGCGTGGCAAGTTCTTGGAAGTCCGGCGTCCTTGGCCCGTCGGAAGGCTTCCGCATGCTTCTTGGGCTCGGTCTCGGCCTCGACGCCAGTGAGGCCAAGGGCGCAGATGCCATTGTCGTGATTCGCGATCGCGAAGTCGGCGATCGTCAACCCGTCCTCGACCGACTCCTCGCGCACGATGTCCAGTACGAGCCCCATCGACACGCCCAACTGGCGGGCGGCCCACTCGCGAGCGCGATTGACGGCCGCAAGCTGCCCGTCCAACGAGAGGCCGCTTTGACGTCGGAGCGTCCACATCGTGAACGTAACCTCGGTATGGAGAACGTTCTGGTCGGCTTGGACCTGGAGGAACTCCCGGGTGATCAGCTCGATGTCGTCGGCGTCCTTCATGCACGAGGAAATGGCGAGGTAGATCTCCACGAAATGCTTGAAGTCTCGGAATCGATACCACTCACGGAGGCCTTCCACGGTGTCGGCAGGAAGCGAGACGACGTGCTTTCTGGCCAGTTGGAGGAGGGTTTCGGGCCGGATCGAGCCCTCGAGGTGGACATGCAACTCGACCTTGGGCACGCGTCGGATGAATTCGGCAATCACCTCTCTATAGTGGCTTCTTCCCTTTGAGTTCTGCTTCCCAAACCGCTTGATCAAACACAAGGTAAGGGCGGCCCAGGCTAGTTGCCAGCTCGCAAGTTCACTCGATTTGTTGCTGCAGGGGCCTTGCCCGGTACTTCGCCGGGCATCCTGATCGGCCCGGCAGGGAAAGCTACCCATGTCGATCGCCAGAAGCGCGATCAGACCCCAGACGAGAGGACCCCATCCTCCCCAACCCTCCAACCCTAAAGGGACCGGCCTCGCCAGCCGGTCCTCTTTTTATTAAGTCAACGCACACACCCCGCTTTACCTGTAAGCCCCATCCTCCGGTACCCTCTTAGGCTCTAATGCTCGAAGTCCAGGGCCTGGTTAAGCAATACAAGCAGTTCGTCGCCGTCGACCGGCTGAATATGCTCATTCAGCCGGGCGAGATTGTTGGACTGCTGGGCCCCAATGGAGCGGGTAAGACGACCGCCCTTCGCTGTATCTGCGGCATTCTGCGACAGACGAGTGGGCGGGTTCTTATCAACGGCGCGGACATTCTGCAGGACCAAGCCCGGGCGAAAGCGCGGCTCGCCTTCGTCCCCGAGGTTCCCTCCCTCTATGAGTTGCTGACCGTGGAAGAGCATCTGCGGTTTATCGCCATGTGCTTCAGCCGCCTCGACCTCTTCGACCAACTCGGCGAGGGACTTCTGCAGCGGTTCAACCTGACTGAGAAACGACGCGAGCTTGTCGCGACCCTGAGCAAAGGCATGCGTCAGAAGCTCAGCGTTGCTTGTGCCCTGGTTCATGACGCGAACGTCTTGCTGTTCGACGAGCCGCTGATCGGAGTCGATCCGGCGGGCGCCCATGAACTGAAACTCGAGATCCAGAGGCAACGCGAGGCGGGTGCGGCCATTCTTATCTCCACTCACTTGCTCGATACGGCAGAGCGACTCTGCGATCGAGTCATCATCCTTGGGCGCGGCCGAAAGATCGCCGAAGGCACGCTTAGCCAACTCCAGGAAGTCAGTCAGATGGAGGGCCGAAGCCTTGAGGATGTCTTCCTGAAGTTAACGGAGGAGCCCGATGCGGCCGCTGGTCTACCTCACCACTAGAACCGTCATAAACGGCTTAAAGCGGGCGACTCAGTCGGCACGAAGGCTCATTTCGCTTCTCGCGCTGGTGCTTTGGTATTTCTTCGCCTTCCTGAGGCCCTTCGACCGTGGCCGCTTCTCAGGCGATTCTGCGATGCCCTTTTCGATGCCCAACAACTCAGTGTTGGAAGCCATCGTCTTCGCGATGTTCGCCATGCTGAGCCTCCTGCTGATGATGGGAGTCTTTAGCTATCGTGGCCACTTCCGGCCCGCCGACGTCGACGTCCTTTTCCCAACACCGGTCTCGCCTCGGCTGGTTCTGATCTTCAGGATTTTCCGGGACTTCCTGTTCACCCTCCTGCTTCCCCTGTTTCTGGCCATCTTTTTCTATCGTCCGGCATCTGCCGGGATGGCCGCGTTCCTGGCAAAGGATCCCTCCACGGCTCGCTACGTCAGCAAGGTTTCGACCATCGCGTGGGTGCTCATGGCACTTTTTTGGGTCTGTGCAGGATATGCCCTGAGCATGTGGGCGAATCGGAGCGATATCAAGGCGGAGCGTAACCGGAAGATTCTAGGCTGGACGATCGCCGGGCTTATCGTTGCCACGATTGGCTACATCGCTATCCAGATCCGGGGCATGCAGTCTCCCGCTGACGCTGCGCTTCTTGCCCAGTCGCCCTTCCTGAAGAGCGTGTTCTTTACCGCCACGATCGCGACGCAGATGGTGATGGGAATGCTGCTCGGGAGCCCGCTCACAACCGTCGCCGCGGCGGCGATTCTGATCGGGTTGATTACCGTTTCGTTATTTCTCGACTTCGCGCAGGTGCAGTGGATGTACGACCAAGCCGCGTCACGCGGAACGGACGCTCAGACGCTTCGAAGCCTCCAGCGTCAAGGCGATATGATCGGCCTGATGGCCGAACGCGCCCGCAGCGGGAAGCTAAAAGTTCGGAACAAGTCTTGGATCCACCGCCTCCGAACTCAGGGATTTGGCGCCGTTATCTGGAAAGAGATTGTGATCCTGCTTCGGAGCTCGACGGTCTCGTTCGCCCTGACCGTCCCCGTCGTGTTCGCGATGGTCGTTTTGCCCGTTCTCGGACTCACGCGGAGCGGGATTCCCCGATCCGAAGGTTTCATCGGCCCGATGTTCCTTGGAATGAACGTGTTCGGCGTTTTCATGCTTTCGCTGACCCTCAGCCAGTCCGGCTTTATCGAGATGCTTCGGCGCGTCGACCTTCAGAAGCCGCTTCCCTTTACCTCCGCCCAGATAGTGGGCGCGGAAGTGATGGCGAAGGTGATCCCGACTACCCTTGCTAGTTGGGGCGCGGCTATAACCGCAGTCTGCTTCAGGCCCGCGCTCTGGCCGGAGGGCCTCGCCGCCATCATCGGTATTCCCTTCGCGGCCGCCATGATCTGTGGCGTCGTCCTCCTTATGACGGTGCTCTTTCCAGACATCGACGACCCGACTCAGCGCGGGTTCAGAGGACTCATGATCATGCTGGGACTGCTCGTCTCGGGTGGGCCCTGTATCGCGCTCTTCATCGGACTGCGGTTGCTGATGTCGCCCATCCTCGCCTCGTTCATCGCCTCGTCACTCGCTCTCGGAATTTTCGCCGGCGTAACCGCCATCGCGGGCAGCCTCTACGCAGCCTACAATCCGAGCGAATGAGGTCGCGAACGGTAATATGATTGCCGAAAGGCGAACTCTCGTTCGCCCGCGCATGTTGTGCCAGTAGAACCATGAAGATCCGATCTTCCACCCAAATCGCCATCGGAGCCGTTCTACTAGGTGCCGCTACTCTGTTCGGTTACCGCTTCGTCGCCGACGGGATGCTCGGCAACACGAACTTCCCGAACCTCGAGCCCGGAAAGGTCAATATCGTCGGCATCGAGTTGGGCAACGGTTACGCGATCCGCGTCGCCAACCAAGTCGCCCAGCTCGTCGAGGCAAAGCAGGGTTCCTTCGAGGCAACCCAATCGGACGACGGTGGACCCACCGAAGGTGCCAATGCAAAACGGATCCCGATCAAGGACCTGTTAGGTGCTCTCCAAGGAGATGAGAATGCACTCGGGCGCCTAATCATGGTGATGAACGACCGGGCCGAGGACGAGTCCTGGCCACCGGTGCGTAATATCTGGAAGGCGGAGGACGTGGCCAAGGCCCTAGCGGGCGATCCGAAACTCCAGACCAAGTTGGAGAGCGACCTTAACATGAAGCTCGACGGCACACCTCTCGATAAGCTGAGGCTCTCGTCGTATCAAAACGGCATCATTGTCGAGTCAGGCGTGCCAATGGAACTGATGGTCGGTGGTTCTCCTCGCCAGATGCTGGGGAGAATTCAGACGCCTTACCGTCCTGAGCTTATGGCGGCCGTCGAGCGCCGACTTGAAAACAAGAGCGATATCACCAATCAGATGATTGCGGGCTACTATGGCGAAGAAGCCGACAAGATCCTGAAGGGCGCCGTCGGAAAAGAACGCGTTCGGGAAAATTTACAGAAGCTCGTTGACCCGGAAGAACTGAAGCCACTTGCGTTTCGCCCGGACAAGGTTCTCAAGAGCGCAAAGGTCCTCATCACCGACCAATTCATCACAGATGCTCGATATGAAGAGACGGCCGGGGGCAAAAATGCCTCCTACGATCTCACGGTGGACCTTAACGACGAGGGTAGGCGGCGATTGTGGGCCTATAGCCGGGGCAGGGTAAACGCCCAGTTGCTCCTGATCTCCAATGGCATCGCAATTGCAGCTCCGCGCATTCGGCACGAGCTTGCGACGAGTGAGTTGACCATTACTCAAATGCACGACCAAACTCTCTTGGACGATATGATCGAAACTCTTCACGCAACTGCCAAACCATCAAAATAAATATGAAGCACTTCAAGTTCATTCCCGCGGCACTCGTGACCGCTTGCCTGATCGGCGGTTGCGGCTCATCGAGTTCGACCGCAACGACGGGAACCAAGGCGCCCCCGGTCGCTCCGGCTGAAGTCAAGCCTGGCGATGAGGCCACCCTCTTTCCAATCGCAGTCGGCAACCAATGGACCTTTGATGAACAGGAGGCGATCGTCGCAGGGAATGGTCAAAGAAGGACCGGGCAAGCGGAGGTCACCTTGCGGATATCGAAGGTCTCAGACGCCAACGGAGGCAAGCAGGTGACACTCGACGTTTTGACCGGGGGAAAACTCACGAACCGCCAAGGCTGGCTCCTGACCAAAGATGGCCTCTTTCAAAATCAGACGGGGCTCAAACTAGATCCGGTCAAGCCGCCGCAACCCATCGCCAAATTCCCTATCAAGGAAGGCGAAGTCACAAAGTGGGCCGGCGTGGGCACGTTCGGGGACGATCACCAAGCGAAGCAAACGTCGGAATTGACGACAAAGGGTTCTCGTCTGGTGGATACCGACATGGGCCAAGTCTCGGCTATTCTTTTCCAATCGGTCTCCACGATTCAGACGACAAAAACAAAAGGAACTACTGAAATGTCTCTGTGGCTGAGGCCTGGAACCGGTATCGCCAAGATCGAGCAGAAGATAATGTTCGCTGCAGGTCGGCAGATCATCGAATTGACTTTAAAGAATTTCACGCCAAAAGCACCATGAGCAAAGCATTTGTTTACTGCCTGCTCGCCTGCTTGGCAGGGTGCAGCGGCACAAGTTCGAACGAGGCGAAGCAGTCGGTTGAGCCGTCCGCCAGCCCGATCGCTTCTGCACCCGCAAGCGGTGAGCCAACCCCTGACCCCTCCGCCTCCCCGAGTGCGACTTCGGGTGCGAGCCTAACTGCGCTTCCCGCCGATCTCCAGTCGGACGCCTACCACTACTTCGGCCTGTCGAACGACAAAGAGGTCCCCCTGCAGATGGAACAGAGTTCCGGTTCCGGACCGGCAGTCGTGTCGCAGGGGGGCACGAAATCCACTTTGCATACGATTGACAAGGACAGCGCGTCGTTCGACTTCGCTTACACGGGCGAGTTAAGCTCGACGCTCGGCACGAGCCAACTCAAGCTCTCTAAAGACGGCATTCATGCCCTCTCGACGAGCCTCGGCAAGACGAAGGGCGACGACATGGAATTGCCAGCCAAACTCTCCCCCGGCACCACGTGGCGAACGAAGAGTACGGTTCAGGCGGGAGCCGACACGATCGAAGAGGACATCACCTACAAGGTGATAGGACCGCAAAAGGTCGATACGAAAGCGACGTCTTATTTAACATCGCTCTATGTAATCGGAAAGGGGACGATGAAACGAGGCGGAAAAACGTATTCCGTAAACGCCAAGTCTTGGTATGTCAAGGATCGGGGAGCTGTGAGGCAGGAAATGAAAATCAACACCGCTCCTCCCACATCGATCACGATCCAAGAAAGAAAGGCGTCGTAAGGAGAGAATATGTTAGCCCTGGTGGCCTTGACCCTTACTTTTGTTCAGGCGCCCCTCGCCCGGGATTTCCTGCCGCTGATACCCGGCACCAAGTGGACCTATCAGGAAACGGGTGAAGACAACCTGACCTACATTCACGAGGTCCAAGCCTCGAAGACCATCGGAGGCAAAGAGGCCACTCCCGTTGTCATTCGGTACAAGGGCAATCCTCTCTCCACGACCTACTATCTCGCTGACGAAAATTCGGTCGGAATCGTCGCCGAGGACGACGAGCGGATGATCTACTCGCCGCCCCGCCCACTCTTTAAGCTGGGAACGGAAGCCCAGCAGTGGACCTACTCCGGCCAAGTGCCGTTCAACTCCGGGGTCGCTTCGATCACTCTTACCGGCTCCAGCCACCTTGGGGCTAAGCGAAAAATCTTGGGTAACGAAGTCGATACCCTCGAAGTCACGATCGACGCCACGTTAAATCCCCCCGCGACGCCAAAATCGAAGCCCAAGCCGATGACCATGCACCAGGTCGCAATTTACGGCAAGGGCATCGGCCTCGTTGAGATGACCATGTCCGCGACGACAAACGGGGAAACCCACCAGCAGCATCTCGAATTGACCAAAGTGCAGTTTGGGAGGTCGGGGTAGGAGTGGCTCTTGGCCCCCATTGGAATCGATCTAGCCTGCTTTTTGTCGTCGGTCCGATTTCGATTCTCGGCATTGCGGGGTGCTTCGCCTTTCTCGGATGCGATCATAAGCCGTCGCCATCCGGCGTTGTCCAAGGAAGCGGTCCGGAGCTAGATTCACTCGACAAGGTTGGGGTCGGCTGTCCCGCAGGCAAAATGGCGATCCTCACCCTTGCTGGAGATGCAATCCCCGTTGCCGTAGCCTGCACATCCACGTCGGGCACCGTCGATATTAAGCTCACCGCCCACGGAGCTGTGTTCGAACAGGAGCAGTACCTGCAAACGCAAGACTCCTTCGACCTCCTGAATGCGGCGGGCGAAACGTACGATCCACCGATTCCCCTGGCTCGCGCCCCCATGCACATTGGCGACAAGTGGAACTGGTCGGGCAAGATGAAATCGGGCGATGTGGGTCACGTCGCGAAAGCCACGATTACGACTATGAAAGAGCGGCTATTCCCCGCCGGAGCGGCCCCTGCGGACGCGGTCAAGGTTCAAGTCGACTTCGAAGTCGACGGCGGAGGTCCCACGCCCGCCAAGCGCCGGCTCGTCTTTTGGATGGCGCAAAATCTGGGCGTCATTAAGCGGCAATTCGGTGAAACAAGCATGCGCGAGCCGGCGGGTCCGTAGTGGCAGCCCTCGGCCGCACCGGCACATTCCCCACTGACGCCCGCTCGATCAAGAAGCTCGACTTCGGCCTTCTGATCTCATCCATGGTCCTCCTAGGGATGGGCCTGATGGCTCTGTATTCCCAGGGATTTCAAAGGTCGGACACCCAGTTCACCAAACAGCTCAGCTTCGCCGTTCTCGGCTTGGTCCCATTTGCTCTTTTTGCTTTCGTGCACCCGAGGTTTTGGCTTCGCGCCATGCCCTTCGTTTACGGGTTGAACATCCTGTTGCTGCTCGCCGTGTTGCGGATGGGGCACAAGCTGCTTGGCGCCGTGCGGTGGATTCAGATCGGTCCGATGCAGTTTCAGCCCAGCGAAATGGCGAAGCTCCTCCTCATCCTCACCCTCTCCGCGTTTTTCGCCGTCCGCCAGGACAGGATTGAAAAGCTAAGCACGTTCGCGCTTTCCTTTATCCACCTTGTCGTGCCGATGGCGCTCGTCTTTCTCCAGCCTCACCTTGGTGCCGCCGTGGTGATGCTCGTCATCTGGCTGTGCATTTGCATCGCGGCAAACGCCCCGCTAAAGTTCATCCTCGGTGCGCTCGGGACGTTCGCTCTTGTGGCGGTGCTCATCCTTTCGATACCCGCGCTCCGCTCGAAAGTCTTTCGCGGCTACCAGCAGGGCCGCATGACTGCGATCCACGGCAACGACATCAAGGCAGCCAATTACCAAACCTTTCGAGCCGAAATTGCCTTCGGCGTGGGGGGCGTGAACGGCACCGGTTTCCTCAAGGGACTTCAAAAGAAGTCTGGCGTTATTCCCGAGCAGGACAACGATTTCATCTTCTCGGTCATCGGCGAGGAAGGCGGCCTCGTGGGCTGCGCCCTAGTGCTGGCCGCTTTCGCCGTCTTCTTTTTTCGAATTTGGCTAATCATGTTTCAGGCAACCGAGCCCTACTACCGAATGATCGCAGCCGGAATCCTCGGGCTACTCGCCTTCCACATGGTCGTAAACATCGCCATGGTGTTGGGTCTGATCCCGGTTGTTGGGCTCTGGCTACCCTTCTTCAGCGCCGGGGGAACCGCCCTTATGCTCTGCATTGCGTGCGTGGGGCTTCTTCTCAATGTCAGGTCCAAGGAACGGCCCGTCCTGTTCTCGTGAGAGTTGCCGCTATAATGGAGGCGTTCGCCTAGGATGGGTGAACGGGACGCTAACAGGATGAAGGTAAGCGCACGGCCTCGGCCAGAAGTTCGTCGGCGAGTCGATAAAGACGAGCCCCCACCGCATCGCCTCGATATCGCAGGCGTGCTGGTTCTCGCGTTCGCTCTGGTCTCCTTTTTGTCTCTTCTTTTGGCCGACACTGGCCTGATTGGGCACGCCGTTTCCACCTTTTACCGGGCGCTATTTGGTCAGGGCGCTTGGGTCGTTCCGCTCCTGCTCGGCCTGCTTGGGATCGCGGCGATCGCCCGCCGTCCGGCGATCAGTGTTTCACGCCTCACCCTCGGGTTGACTTTGTTGTTTCTCGCAATTCTCGGCACCCTGGCCCGCGAACGGGGTGGCGATTACTTCGATTACGCTATGGTCGAGCGATCCGGAGGTTACTTCGGGGCGCTCGTGGGGGCTGCGTTCTCCGCTTTGTTGGGTTCCGCGAAGGTCGTGGGGCTTGGCGCTCTTGGAATGGTTGGGCTGATCCTCAGCGTGGACAAGCCTCTCCTCGCGTTGGCGCAGGGAATGCGTGACCGCGCGCGTCGATTGCAGGACCGAGTGACCCGGCCGAAGGCGGTTGCCGTGCGACCGACGCCTACGCGGGCGGTCGTCGAGACGGACGATCGGGCGACACGCCGGCTCCAAACCCGCATGGCTCTACCCACCGATGAGCCTGTGGCCATAGAGGAGAAGGCGCGCAAAATGCCCGTCTTCCGCGACACGGCCCCAGAAGCGAGCCTGGAAACCGAGTCGATCATCCCAAAGGAGGGCTATGAGCTGCCACCTCTGACGATGCTGGCCGCGCCTCCCGAGAAGCCACGACGCTCGCAACAAGAGATGCAGCGAAATATCGAGACGCTGGAAGGCACGCTCGAGCAGTTCGGCATCGACGCGAATGTCGTCGAAGTCGCCACCGGCCCGACGGTAACGCGCTACGAGATCCAACTCGGGCCGGGCGTGCGTGTTGCCCGAATTGTGGCGCTGGCCGACAACATCGCGATGGACCTCGCCGCCAACCAGGTCCGCGTAGAAGCTCCGATCCCGGGCAAAGCGGCGATCGGTGTAGAGGTGCCCAACTCGAAGCACACGCCCGTTTTTCTTCGCGAACTTTGCGACACGAAGGAGTTCCAGGATGCACCCAGCCGCCTGACTGTGGCCCTAGGACAGGATGTCTCCGGCCAGAACCGGTACGCCGACCTCACCCGAATGCCCCACCTCCTTATCTGCGGCGCTACGAATTCTGGAAAGTCGATCGGCATCGCCACCTTGATCACCAGCCTCCTAATGCGGAACACGCCGAAGGATCTGCGGCTTGTGATGATCGATCCCAAGCGGGTCGAGTTAACGCTTTTCGATGGCGTACCCCACCTCATGTGCCCCGTCGTCAAGGATGTGAAGGAAGCCCCAGGTGTCTTGCGCGCCGTCTGGCGAGAGATGGATCGTCGCTACGACGTGCTCTCCGAGCAGGGCGTGCGCAACATCGACGGATGGAACGCGAAAGCCTCCTTTCAGGACAAGTTGCCCTATATAGTGGTCGTTATAGACGAGATAGCCGACCTTATGATCGCGGCAAGGGCGGAGGTCGAAACGACCATTGTCCGTCTCGCTCAGCTCGCCCGTGCGGTTGGAATTCACATCGTCATCGCGACCCAAAGGCCCTCGGTTGACGTTATAACGGGCATTATAAAAGCCAACATCCCGTCGCGAATCGCTTTCGCCGTTTCATCGCAAATCGACTCGCGGACAATCCTCGACCAAAAAGGTGCAGAAAATCTCATCGGGCGGGGCGACATGCTCTATTTGCCGATCGACGCGAACAAACCGCTTCGAATCCAAGGCTGCTACGTCAGCGAGAAGGAGATCGAGCAGGTGTGTGAGTTTTGGCGTAAGCAGGAGACTCCGGTCTACACGATCCAACCGGAAGCCGAAGGCGCCCACGACGGACGGAAAGAGGGCGGCGACTTTGGCGACGAAGCCGTAGATCCGTTCTGGGAGGATTCGATTCGATGGGCTGTCGAGCGCGGGCAGGCTTCGACGTCCATGCTCCAGCGTCGCTTCTCAATTGGTTTCCAGCGCGCGTCGCGTTTGCTTGACCAGATGGAGGAACGGGGCATCGTTGGCCCCCGCGACGGACCTCGTCCCAGGGAAGTTCTTGTTAGTCTGGGCGACGTCGACTCCCTTTTCGGCAAAGGCCCGGTCTACGACACCGGTTGGGTCGGCGACGATCCAGAGTAGCCAATAGGAATTCAATAGTAAGCGACCTAAGGGGACAAGAGGGCATATCATCCGTTAAACTGCATGCGAGCCCAAACCGGGCGGCGGCACCACAATGAAAAGACTTCTCCTTCCCGCAATTCTCCTTGGGGTACTCCTCGCCGGCTGTTCGAAGACCGATGAAGGAACCGCAAGCAACGGCCAGCCCGCGAAGGGCAAGGACGTCAAGGTCGGCTTCCTCGTGAAGTCTGCCACCGAGGTCTGGTTCAAAACCGAAGGCAAGTTTGCTCAAGACGCCGCCGACAAGGACGGGTTCACTCTGCTTTTCCAGGCCACTCCCGACAGCGACAAGGTCATGAGTGCCCTCGATACCCTAGCCTCCCAGGGTGCGCAGGGCGTCGTCATCTGCAGTCCCGATGTAAAGCTCGGCCCCGCCATCTTGCGCAAGTGCAACGAGCTGAAGATGAAGCTGATGAGCGTGGATGATCGGCTTCTCGGCGCCGACGGCCTGCCTATGAAGGAGGTCCACCACCTTGGCATATCAGCCACCAACATCGGCAAGATGGTCGGGCAAGCCATTGTCGATGAAATGAAAGCCCGCAACTGGAATCAAGCCGACGTCGCCGCGATGGTGCTCAGCGAAGAAGAGCTCGAGACCTCGAGGCAGCGAGTGGACGGCGCGACCGAAGTGCTTACGGCGAGCGGATTTCCAAAGGACAAGATCTATCACGCGCCGTGGAAACA
>JBBSFL010000048.1:0-14034 GCA_038238735.1 Fimbriimonadales bacterium
GGTCACGAGATCGCCCTCCTGCAAACCGTAGGCGGAGCTCACGACCTGCAACGCTTCCTGAGGACCCAGTTTCAGCTTCGCGCGGACATCGTCGGGCACGGCCCGCATCGGAACGCCTAGAACTCCCCTCCGCGGCAGACCCGCCGCACTCGTCAGCGCCGGAACCAACAGAAGCAGAAGGAGGGCAAAACGCATGCTTGCCGATACGCGCCGAGGCGGGCGGGTGGTTCCTGGATAGAATCGGTTGGTGGCGATCGCGATCCTTATCGTGTACGGGGTATTCGCCTTAATCGCCCTCACAAACCTACTTCTGATGCGCCGGCCGAAGCCGGGAGCCGGCCCTGAGCTCTGCGTCCTGATCCCCGCCAGGGACGAATCTGCCAATTTGCGCAGGCTTCTCCCAGCGCTCCTTGCGCAAGACCCGAACCTCAAAATATACGTCTTCGACGACGACTCGTCCGACGGAACCGATAAGGTCGCGGCTGAGCTTGGGGCGACAGTGATCCGTAACACGGACCCCTTGCCACCGGGCTGGACGGGCAAGAACCGTGCGTGCCATGAGCTTGGCAAGGCCGCGACTGAGGACTCCCCGGTCGGGTGGTGGCTCTTCCTGGACGCGGATGTGGAGCCGAAGTCTGGATTCGTAAGCGCAATGCGACATCTCGCTGGAACCGAAGGGCTCCGAGTGGGCTTGGTCACCGGCTTCCCCCAGATGCTGCCCGGCCAAGGCATCGAGCCTCTGTTCCTAGCCTGGGTTCCCTGGATCCTCCTCGCGACGAATCCCTTCGGTATCGTAACCCGAACGCGCAAAGGGCACAACCGATTCAAGAACGGGCAGGTTCACCTCTGGCGGGCGAGCGTTTACACCTCGCTCTGGCCCCACGAGCGGGTCAAAGACAAGGTGATGGAGGACGTGTCCATCGGTCGGCTTCTAGCCAAAGAGGGCATAGCAGTCGAGACCTGCAGTCTTAGCCGCGTCCTCGCGGTTCGCATGTACCTTACATGGCGGGAGACGCTGGACGGGATGAGCAAGAACTCGTACGAAATCACTGGCAGCGCTGGGGGTTCTGTTTTGCTCGCGGCGCTCTTCATCGTCGTAGGATGGATGTGGCTTTTTGCGGGTGCCGAATGGCCGTGGGCGCTTGGATTGCTGGGGACAAGCGGCTTAATTGTCGATAGGATCGTGCGGGGAGCGATATGGCCAGTGTTGGTGATGCCGATCATCTGCACGATCGGCGGGTTTACCGTCCTGCGTTCGCTAGCCTGGAAGAGGCAAGGCAAAACCCGTTGGAAAGGCCGAACTTACATGTGATCTGTGATCTGCGATCGTGATCCGTTATGGGCTGGAGGTGGAGGTCAAAGTTCGATTCGTAGGAAACCGATGACGGCCCGCAAATCACTGATCTCCGAACTCCGATCACAGTTCACAGAGCTAAAGATACGTATCGTCGCCTAAGGCTTCCGGGTCGAGATCGGTAACCGTCGGACTCGTGGCGGTGTGATCATGCGCATGGTGCGCGGCTTCCCATCGCCTCGCTCGCAATCGACCGAAATACAGACTCACGCTGATCACGAAGCCAACAACCAGCCCAATCCCCGCACCTTCCAGGCTGTAGTGAGCCTTGCCGGGGAATTCCGGATTGTTGTTGTACTGGGTAAAGATTGGCCCCAGCATGAACCCGCCGGCGGCCAGCAGCACAGGAAACCAAAGCATCCCGAACAGAGCAAGGATCTCAGTCCATTGCTCTTCGGAAGACATGTTCGGGAACAGCTTATCGATGATCGCCTGCATCGAATTCAATCCTACCCAAGACGGATTCAGTGCGCACTAAGAGCCTCTTCGATCGTCGCATTCATCACAAGTTCGCCGTTCTCATAGGTTCCGCACGGTCCGCCGTACGGGGCCACCTCGAGGTCGATCTCCGAGCCATCGAACCGAAGGCAGGGGTGGTAGAAAGACGCGACCGCCCGGGCATCGCCGACGACATAGTGCGAAATGAAGCTCCGGCGAAACCTATTGGACCGGTTCGGCTGCGAACCGTGAATCAGAGACCCGTTGAAGAACAAGACGTCGCCCGCCTTCATCAGCACTGGCGTCACCGCTTTGCCTGGCGGGACGGCAACGTGCTCCGTCGTGAAGCTGACTTCAAGGTCCGATGGCGTGGGACACAGCATCGGCATCTCGTGGGTACCCGGCACGACCTCTAGACAGCCATTTTCCTCATCGCAATCGTCGAGCGCGATCCATGCAGCCATGCACGTGCAAGGCTGGGGCTCGACGCGCAGGTAGCGCTGATCCTGATGCAGAGCCTGCCCCTTGGCTCCTGGAGGCTTGAAATAAACCATCGTCTGGGCGGCCAAAGGCTCGGAACCAAGTAACGCTACGAGCCGTTCGCGCACGCGCTGGTCGAGCATGAAGCGCCTTGCCAGATCATCACCCCGGTGAGGGTGGAGAAGCCGCGGGTAGCGCTTCAGCGGATCAGGACTCTCGTTTTCGATAGGCGTTTCGGTGAAGCCGCCGCCACCTGCACCGATCATGCCCATGAAGTGATCGCGGAGCTCGGCGACTTCATCTCCCGAAAGCAATCCCATTGCCACCGCGTACCCATTTGCCTTATATTCCGCTGCTAACTCGGAGATCACTATTCAACTCTACATCCACTTGACGGCATTTCAGCCTGAAAACATAAAAACTGCTAATCCTCCCGAACCTGGATAGACCTGCGGTCGTATCTATAGTTGTCCGGTTCCCGAGCGATCGAGATCGGATTTAGTTGACACACCGCAGGACGCTGGACTCAGTTCCGGCGCCACTCGGAGGCGGGAAACCGCCAAGGAGAAAGGACGTATGGTAGGCGAAAAGCAGCCTCGGTGGTCGGGAAGCATCTTCGTTGCGGAGAAAAAAAACGGCGATCTCGTCGTCTGACCCGCAGCGGTTTTCTGACTGAAAGGGTCAACAGTTGCGACGGGTTCCGATTTATCGGAGCCCGTTTCTTTTTCAGAGGTCACAAAGGACGGCCGAATCGACAATTGAATTTGGATAAGCCGATGCGAAGATCGCGCGGCGGCTTACTGACCACCCTAACCCCGGGGCCGTGCTTGTTGGCGGCCCCACCCTTCGCGTCAGCGGGCTAAAATGACCGCGCGATGCGAGCGGCTATATTAGGCTCTGGAAGCTGGGGAACCGCGCTCACCATTCTTCTTGCCCGAAACGGCCATGAGGTCGTCCTTTTAGGGCGCGAGGGGGAAGAGATCGCGATGCTCCGCGCGACGCGGGAGAATCTCCACTATCTCCCCGGTTTCGTAGTCCCCGAGCCTGCGAGCTTCGCTATGTTCGAAGAAGGGGAGATTAACGCGGACTTGACCGTCGTTGCCGTTCCCTCCGAAGCCGTGCGCTCAGTTCTATCGCACATACGCGGCGAGCACCCCTTGGTGGTCATCGCCTCGAAGGGGCTCGACGCCCTTACTGGCCTCCGCCTTTCGCAAGTGGGCCAGCAAGCTCTTCCAAGTGCGACGGTTGCGGTGCTCAGCGGCCCGAACCTCGCGCTGGAAATTGCGAGAGGTATCCCGACAGTCGCCATTGCGGCTTGCCAGGATCGCGCTGGCGCGGAAAAAGTGCGGGAAGCCTTCATTTGCGGCTCGTTTCGGGTTTCGATTTCCGACGACGTGACCGGCGTCGAACTCGGGGGCGCCCTGAAGAACGTGTTAGCGATCGGGGCGGGCATGTCCGATGGGCTGGGATTCGGCGACAACACCAAGGGCGCGTTTCTTTCCCGCGGGCTCATGGAGATGGCCCGGTTGGGCGCTGCCCTCGGGGCGCGCGTCGAGACCTTTCTAGGTCCCTCGGGTGTTGGCGATCTCTTCGCTACGGCTTCGAGCCGCCTTTCCCGCAACTATCGCGTCGGCCACGCTCTCGGCTCGGGCAACTCTTTGTCGGAGGCGCTTCATGAGGTGGGACAGGTCGCCGAAGGGGTTCCTACCAGCGAGGCCGTTGCTGGCCTAGCAAGGCGGAGCGATGTCGAGATGCCGGTGTTCGCGGCGGTGGAAGCCGTCTTGAAGGCGAAGATCACTCCGCGTCAGGCGGTTGGGATGCTGATGGAGCGTCTGGTCCGCATGGATGATTTTCTTTGACGCCTTCCGCGCTTTATACAAAGTGCGAGCAAGTTTGCGCACTCCCAAAGCACTCTATTCCGAGACGGGCGACGCATAGAGAGCCTTGCTAGATGGATTTGCGCAGAACCACTCTTGCGAGTTGAATGGCTTCTCGCCTTTCGCATGCTTGACTCGGGTGTACTCGCCCTCTGAGTTAAGCTGCCAAGCCTTCGCCGTGTCGTTCAGACAGGGCTCCAAGATGCGGTCTCGGAGGTGGGCAACCAAGCGCGGGTCCTCCACCGGACACAGAACTTCGATCCGCCGATCCAGATTGCGGCGCATCAAGTCGGCGCTGCCGATGAGCGCTTCAGGCTTCCCGCCATTGCCGAAATAGTAAATCCGCGAGTGCTCCAGGAATCTCCCGACGACCGAAGTCACTCGGATGTTGCTGCTCATCTTGGCCACTCCCGGCCTCAGGCAGCAGGTTCCTCGAGCAAGGATATCGATCTTCACCCCAGCGGTGCTAGCCTCATAAAGAGCCTCGATCGCTTCCGGGTCGACGAGGGCATTCAATTTGAAGATCATCCGGCCCTTACCCGTCTTCTTGTGGGCTTCGATTTCCCTCTGGATCCTCGAAAGCATGCCCTCGCGGAGATTCACGGGAGCCACCAGGAGCTTGCGATACTGGAGTTGGCGGCTGAAGCCCGTCAGGTAGTTGAACAGCTCATTGATGTCCTGAGTAATTCCGAGGTCGTCCGTGAATAGCCCGATGTCGGTGTAAAGCCGACCCGTAGCCGGATTGTAATTGCCGGTACCGATGTGCGCGTACGAATGAATCCCCGTCGCTTCGCGTCGAACAACGAGGGACAGCTTGCAGTGCGTTTTCATTTCGGCAAAGCCGTAGGTGACGTGTACGCCCGCTCGCTCCAGTGCGCGAGCCCAAACCAGGTTGTTGCTTTCATCGAATCGAGCCTTCAGTTCGACGAGCGCGGCCACCTGTTTGCCGTCTTCAGCCGCTTCCAGGAGCGCTTCGACGATCGGCGACTCTCGACCCACGCGGTACAGAGTCTGCTTGATGCCGATTACTTCGGGATCGTTGTGGGAGGAGGACACGAACTCCTCCACCGTGCGGAAGCTGTCGTATGGGTGGTGCACCAGCACGTCCTGCGAGTGCACCATTTCGAAGATCGTGCGAGCGGTCGCAAGCTGTTCCGCTAGGTAGGGGTGGTGCGGCGGGAACCTGAGATTGGGCCGGTCGATCTTTGCGATCTCCCAAAAAACGTCCATTGCGAGTAGCCCGGTGACCGTCATCACGTCCTGGGGATCAAGCTCGTGCATCGTCATCAACATCCGCCGGACGTTCTCGGGCATCGTCGAATCCGTCTGGAGCAGCACGGGTGCGCCGAATCGGCGAAGCCGGAGAGTCTCTTCGATCGAGGAGATCAAATCCGCCGCCTCAAGCTCGCGGATTTCGACATCCGCGTCCCGAATCACGCGAAAGAGGTACGACCCAACCACCGACACGCCGGGGAACAGCATCGGCAAGTTGTGGGCTATGAGCTCTTCCAACAGGACAAATTCGAACTTGCGCTTCGGCACCCGGATCATTCGCGGCAAGACATTGGGCACCTTGACCCGCGCCAGACGCGGCTCCGTCTTACCGTCTGTTAGCTCTACTGCCAGATTCAAGGAGCGGTTCGAAATGAAGGGCACGCTAGGTGCGGGGTGCAACACCAGTGGGGTGCAGAGCGGAAAGACTTCACGGGCGAAGTACGCGTTTAGTTCGTCTCGCTGCTTGGTCGAAAGCTCCTCGAGGCGACGTATCGTGATGCCATTGCGAGCCAGGGCGGGCCGCAGGGTCTCTTCAAATAGTTTTCCAGCCCTTTGCCGAAGGGGAAATGCGCTCTTTCCGATGACCTTCAGTTGCTCGTTCGGCGTTAGGCCGTCCGGCGACTCCTCGATGACTCCGCTCTCGAACTGCTCGATTAAGCCTGAGACCCGGACCATGTAGAATTCGTCCAGATTCGACTCGAAGATAGCGAGGAACTTGAGCCGCTCCAGCAACGGGTTCGCCTCGGAGGCGGCCTCTTCCAAAACACGGCGATTGAACTGTAGCCAGCTGAGCTCGCGGTTCAAATAACGAGGATGGCTTAGCCCTCCCTCGACCGCTTCGAGGCTCGCCTTTACACTGGACACGCTTTCATTCTCCCACGGGACAGTTCGAGGATCGCGCCTTCGCGCACGCCGAACTCGCTCACCACTAATTCTCGGAGCCTAAACCTCCGCATGAGAGCGGAATAGATCAAGGCCCCGGCCAGAAGGGTCCCTGCGCGCTTCGTTTTGACGTCGAATCGGTCGACGATCCGGTCGACAGGCAGGCGTCCAGTGGCCCAGGCCAGATACTCGATCTCCTCGACCGCAAGTCGCTTCTCGCCGTCCGGATGCAGAGCCCGCCATAACCCACGAGCGACGCCGCCGCTCACGACGGCGACTTGTCCGTCTTCCGCCGGGATGGGGCATGCGTCGAGGCGCTCTTGGATCAGTCGATTCGCTGCGCCTAGCGCATCGGGCGGACACGGATTCCGCAACCCAGACTCCGCGATGATGCGACCCGTCCCGAGCGCCACACTGGCCTCGGCAAGAATCTTGCCGCTCTTTATATGCGCAATCTGAGCGCTTCCGCCGCCGACTTCGAAGAGTAAGCCCGGGTTGGCGTCACGACAGTCCAGAAACACGCCGCTCAAGCTGAATTCCGCTTCGCGCTTCGGCTCGATCAGTTCGACGGTGATTCCCGTGTCCGACTTAATGCGCTTCAGGATCGCCGTCGAATTCGAGGCCGACCGCAACGCCTCAGTCGCGAATACATACAGGCCGACGGCTCGACGGCTCGACGCTACGTTCTTGAACTCCGTGATCGCCGAGATCAGCTCGTCGATGTTTTCCGTGGGGATTTCGCCCCGTCTCGCAACCACCTCGCCAAGAGCGATCCATTCGTTAAGGTTGTCGAGCCGCATAACCAACTCGCCATCGGTCGCGGCGACAAGGAGATGAGCGGTATTGCTCCCTATGTCGGCGGCGGCAAAGACTCGGGCCATGGGTTGAAAGTATGGCTTGTTCCCTTGGACTGATGGACGGACGTCGGGGCCGAACTCGCGAACGGTGCATCCCACTGCTGGACATTTGAGAATTGCGATTCTCCGAGTCGTACGATGGACCGTCGAACTCCGGAGAATTATTGGCCGCAACCATTCACGTGGGAACCGACCGAAACGATCTCACGAACCCTCGAAGAGCCAGGGAAATCATCGTACCGCAGATTCAAAACGGCCTCCGCCCTTACCCATCCACCACAAAAGGGGCGGTGACGGAGACTTGTTATTTCAGGACCTCAGGGCGCAACCGGGCCACGGTCGCCCAGGTCGGCGGGTATCCTTCCTTGCCTTGAGTACGAGGCCGACCGACGCGTTCCTGCAGTGCGCGAAGTGTAAGAAGATCCTCTTCTCGATCGACTTCGAGCAGAACCTGCGCGTGTGTCCCCACTGCGGGCATCATCACCGCTTGCCGGCCCGCAAGCGCATCGAGATCACCTTCGACGAGGGCTCCTTCGTGGAGATGGATGCCGATCTGCAGTCGATCGACTCCCTAGACTTTCCGGAGTATGCGGAGAAATACGGTCAGGCTCAGCAGAAGACGGGCGAGAAGGACTCGATGATCAGCGGGAAAGCCACACTCGAAGGCGCGGCGGTCAATGTGGCGGTTTCTGATTTCAACTTTATGGGCGGCTCGATGGGGCCTGTTGCCGGTGAGAAGGTGACGCGGACCTTGGAGCGCGCGGCGGAAACCAAGACGGCCGCGATCATCTTTTGCGCCTCCGGCGGCGCGCGAATGCAAGAGGGGCTGATGTCGCTGATGCAGATGGCGAAGACCACGGCGGCGGTCCAGAAATGCCAGGAAGCGGGCGCGCCGTACCTCGCCGTGTTCACCGATCCCACGATGGCGGGCGTTTTGGCGAGCTACGCGTCGGTGGCCGACATCATTCTCGCCGAGCCGAAGGCCATGGTGGGGTTTGCGGGCTTGCGGGTGAGCAAGCAGGCCGGGGTCAGCAAGGTGCCGGACGATTTTCAAATGGCGGAATTCGCCCTAAGCCACGGCATGATCGACCGGATCGTTCACCGGAAGGACATGCGCACGACTCTGGCCGAGCTGGTGGCGATGCTTGGAGGCGGGGGATCCTAGTGGGTATTGGGCGATCGGCATTGGGCATTGGGCCATTGCCCCGGGGCGTTACTGCCCTACACCCTCACGCCTTCGCCCCGTCACCCTTTAGCGGCTTCACGCCCATACGCTCTTACCCCCTCAATCCCTCATCCCCGCACGCCTTTGCGAACCGATCATTGGAGGCTTACTTTGGCTAAAACCTGGCGCGAGTGGGAGCAGCCCCTGATCGAGCTGGAAGAGAACATCTCGAAGCTTCGCGAGCTCGTGCGTCGCGAGCCGGACGGCTTGAAACGGGCGAGCCTCGAAAAGAATGCCGACGAGTACGAGTCTCGGCGCGATCGCTATATCGACGTGATGTACGCGCGGCTAAGCCCTTGGGAGAAGGTGCTGGTCGCCCGGGCTGATAAGCGGCCTTACACGCTCGACTACATTAATTCTTGCTTCTCCGACTTCGTCGAACTGCAAGGTGACCGGGCCTATGGTGCGGATCATGCGATCGTTGGCGGCTTAGCCCGGTTGGACAATGCTCCGGTCGTAGTTATGGGCCATCAGAAGGGGCGGACGATCCAGGAGCGGCAGCTTCGGAACTTCGGCTACGCGCGGCCGGAGGGTTACCGGAAGGCGATTCGTTTGTTCGAGATGGCGGAGCGCTTTAGGTTGCCCGTGATCACCTTTATCGACACGCCCGGCGCGGATGCGGGGGTGGAGGCGGAGTCGCGCGGCATCTCCGAGGCGATCGCTTCCTCCATGCTGAAGATGTTCGAGCTCACCGTGCCGAGCGTCTCCGTGGTCATCGGCGAGGGCGGTTCGGGCGGTGCGATCGGCATCGCTTGCTCCTCGAAGGTGATGATTTTGGAGCACTCGATCTACTCAGTCATCGCCCCGGAAGGCTGCGCCTCAATTCTCTGGCGAATGCCGGAGCGGGGTGCCGACGCGGCAAAGGCGCTGCAGTTGACGGCTCAGGCGGCCAAGGAATTCGGGTTGGTCGATGAGATCATTCCCGAGCCGAAAGGCGGTGCGCACCGCGATCCCTCCGAGGCCGCCGTGCTCGTGCGTCAGGAGCTTTCTTCGAGTCTTGAAGAACTGCGGACACTCTCCCCTCTGGATCTGAAAGACCAGCGATACGCGAAGTTCCGCTCGATGGGGGTCTTCAAGGGGACTTGAGGAACTCCCGCGCCCCGTAGGCCCGTATCGCGCCCGCTGTGACGCGGTAGCCTTCAAAAATGCTCGCGATCGCTGCTGCCGTCCTCGCCGTCGCACAGACGAAGGCGTTCCTCGTCTTCTCCAAGACCGCCGGCTACCGGCATGACTCGATTCCGGATGGGATCGAGGCGATTACGGCCATCGCGAAGGAGCGGCACTGGATGGTCGAGTTCAGCGAGGACTCAACGGTTTTCAAACCTACCAACCTAAAGCGGTTCGATGGCGTGGTGTTCCTCATGACGACCGGCGACATCCTCGATCCGGATCAGAAAATGGCGCTGCAGGCTTTTGTGGAGAAGGGCGGGGGCTGGGTTGGCCTGCACTCGGCGGCCGACACGGAATACAAGTGGGACTGGTACGGCAAGCTCGTCGGAGCCTGGTTCGCCAGTCATCCTGCCCAGCAGGAGGCGAAGGTCCGTATCGAAAGCAAGCGGCATCCGAGCACGCGCTTCCTCCCGAACCCGTGGGTTCGAAAAGACGAGTGGTACAACTACAAAACGAGCCCACGAGGGCAGGTCACGGTTCTCGCGAGCCTCGACGAGACCTCTTACACCGGCGGCTCGATGAACGGCGACCACCCCATCATCTGGTGCCACAGCGTGGGGAAGGGTCGGAGCTGGTATTCGGGCATCGGGCACACGAAGGAGTCCTATCAGGATCCGCTTTTCTTGCGGATGCTGGCCGAAGGCATGAACTGGGCAGCGCGCTCCCATCGGCAAGGAAACTAGCTAAGCTCTTCGCAGCCCGAAGCAATATATCCTCCGGCCCCGACGATTCGCGAACGGCGGGACGCGGTGCGCGCGCGGCGTGATATGCTCGGATGAAGCCATGAGCACTGACGAGAACACCCGGACTTCGCGACGACAGCTTCTGAAGGTAACTGGAGGCGTCGCCGCCGCGACTGCGCTTTCAGGATTCCGATTCCCCACCGTGCACGCTTCGGGCAGCGACTTGATCCAAGTGGCGCTCGTCGGATGCGGCGGGCGCGGGAGCGGGGCCGCTGTGAATGCGATGGCCACAAAGGGCCAGGGCGCGATCAAGCTGGTGGCGATGGCCGACGTCTTCGAGGATCGCCTCAAGAGCAGCTACGACAACGTCAAGAACGAGATCAAGGACCAGATGGCGGTGCCCGACGATCACAAGTTCATCGGCTTCGACGCCTACAAGGATGCGATGGACTGCCTCAGGCCGGGCGACATCGTGATCCTCACCACCCCGCCCGCTTTCCGCTGGGTGCATTTCTCCTACGCGATCTCGAAGAAGCTGAACGTGTTCATGGAGAAACCGGTCACCGTCGACGGCCCGACCAGCAAGCGGATGCTCAAGCTTGCCGAAGACGCGACTGCCGCGAATCTGAAGGTCGGCGTCGGCCTCATGTCGCGGCACGCGAAGAACATCATCGAGCTCCACGACCGTGTGCAGAATGGCGAGCTCGGGGAGATCATCCTGATGCGGGGCTACCGGATGCACGGCCCGGCGGGCTACTTCAGCTCGCCACCCAAGCCGGACAACATCAGCCACCTCGACTACCAGATAAGGCGCTTCCACAGCTTTCTTTGGGCGAGCGGTGGAAACTTCAACGACTTCTACATCCACCACGTGGATCATCTGAGTTGGATGAAGGACTCGTGGCCAGTCAGTGCTCAGGCGCTGGGAGGTCGACACTACAAGAACGCACAGGATGGGACGCCTTTCGTCGACCAGAACTTCGACACCTACTCCGTCGAATACACCTACGCCGACGGCACGAAGTTCTACTTCGACGGACGTTGCGTGGACGGGGCCGAGGGGATTTACTCGAGCTACATTCACGGCACGAAGGGCAGCGCGATCGCGGCGAAATCCAACGACTGCAGCCCGCCCTCGTCGATCTACAAGAACCAGACCATGACGGGCACGCCGTCTTGGCAGTCCACCGACACAAGCAACCCGTATCAGAACGAATGGGAGACGTTGATCTCCGCGATCCGGCACGACAAACCGTACAACGAGGTGAAGCGCGGTGTCGAGGCGAGCGTTTCCAGCAGCATGGGCCGCATGGCGGCGCACACCGGCCAGATCGTGACCTTCGACGACATGCTGAACTGCGAGCATGAGTTCGCTCCGAACGTCGACAAACTGACCAAGGGTTCGGATGCCCCGCTCATGCCCGGCGCCAACGGGCGCTATCCCCAGCCTATGCCGGGCATGAATCCAAAGCGCGAGTATTGACATGGCCACGCAGGACGACGTGCGTCGAATCGCGGCGTCCCTTCCGGGCGCTGTGGCTTCGGAGGATCACTTCGCTTTTTCGGTGATGGTGAAGGGCAGGGCAAAAGGGTTCGCTTGGTCGTGGAACGAGCGGATCCATCCCAAGAAACCGAAAGTGGCCAACCCGAACGTGCTGGCGGTCTCGGTTCCGAACCTGAACGCGAAAGACCTCTTTCTCAGCACCGATCCCGACAAATACTTTACCGAACCGCACTACAATGGCTATCCCGCTATTCTCGTGCGGCTCGAAGCGGTCGAGCCGGCGGAGTTGGAAGACCTGTTGGTAGAAGCCTGGCGATGCAAGGCGCCGCCCGACTTGCTGCGTGAGTTCGACGCGCAGATTTCTCCTACAAGCTAAGGGTTCGAACGAAGGTTTTTACGCCGCGATAGTGCTGTAGAAATCGCTGCCGCTCGGCGTCATCAAGCATTGTTATCGCCTTCGTCAGCGGATCTGAGGTGAGCCCGTCGCGGGCTATGACCGTTACTTGGACCCGCGAAGTCAGGGCCTGTCCCGTGCGCGGATCCACGATGTGCGAGTAGCGCTTGCCACCGATCACTACGAACTGCTCGGTATCGCCGGATGACGAGATCGAGCAGTTCGCGAATCTTCTGTCTTCGGGCTTGGCTGCGTTTGGAACCTCGATCGTCCAGCCCTTCTCACCCGGAGGCGGTCCTGAGACGACGATGTCACCTCCCATCTCCACCAGCGCCCGTGCAACGCCGTGTTTTTTGAGGACCCTCTGTGCTTCGTCCGCCGCGAATCCTTTTGCGATCCCGCCGAGGTCCAGCCTCATTCCGGGCTTCTGCAAGCGCACGGTTTGCCTTCCTTCGTCGAGGGACACCATCTGCCAACCAACCAACCTTCGCGCGGCTTCCAATGCCGCTGGATCGGGCAAAACTGCCGACTTTCGGGCTGCTCGCCATAGGGCGACGAGCGGTCCGACCGTTACGTCGAACGCCCCGTCGGATCGCCGCGACACCTCCTGCGCCCGCTTGAGAACTCGGAAAAGCTCGGGCGACACGAGAACCGGCGGGCCGGCGGCCTTGTCGCATAGCTGCATCAGCTCGCTGCTTGGGCGATAGTCGCTCATCATCGAGTCGAGCGTCGCGATGCGTTCGAAAGCCGACGCGCACGCGTCTTGGGCGACTTTCTCGGAATGCGCATAGACGACGAGTCGGGCGTCGACTCCCATGTGGTATTCGGTGTAGGTAAAACGCTGAAGGGCTTCCGAACGTCTGGAAGCTAGACCGTGGGCGGCCCCGGTCACCCCCATTCCGAACCCTATGACAATCGCACTGATCAGTCTCGCCTTCCGCATGCTCGTTCCGCCGGTCGGTGGCCCTGCGCCGCTCGCACCGTACACCGAAACGCTACCCGGATCGGTTGTGAAAGTCGAGATGATCCCGATCCCAGGGGGGACGATCGTGATCGGGGGCAAGGAAGTGTTCGTTAAGCCGTTCTGGATTGCCTCGACGGAAACTCCGTGGGAGGCCTACGACGTCTTCACCGCCAGCGGCCCGCCATCGCCGCCCTACGATCAAACCAAGTTTGCGCCCGACGCCATCGCTCGACCCAGCCGAAGCTACATCCTTCCCGATCTCGGATGGGGTCACCACGGCTATCCGGTGATCAACCTCAGCTTCGACTCGGTGACCATGTACTGCCGCTGGCTCGCCGCCGCGACCAAGAAGAAGTACAGCCTTCCGACCGAAGCGGAATGGGAATTTGCTTGCCGCGCAGGAGCAAGTCAGGCTAACGCTGCCGATCTTGAAAAGCAAGCCTGGTTCGCGGCGAACAGCGCGAAGTCGACTCACCCGGTCGGCAAGAAGCTGCCCAACAAGTTCGGCCTCTTCGACATGCTTGGCAACGTTGGGGAGTGGGGTACCGATCTCGACGGCAAGGCCGTCCTTTGTGGCCCTAGCTTCGAAGACAAGATTGCCGACGTTCTTCCCTCCAAGCGAAGCCGTTTTGAGCCCGATTGGCAGGAATCCGATCCGCAGATTCCGAAGAGCCGTTGGTGGCTGTCCGATGCCCCGTTCGCGGGATTCCGCGTAGTCTGCGAGCCGTAGTGGCCCGGGCTCCAAAGGTAGCATTGGCAATGTGAATCATGGACGTCTTCAATCCATTGCTTTGCTCCTCTTCGGAGCCGTGGCCGGAGGGCTGGCACTTGGCCGACTGGTGCAGGAGCAGCGCGAGGGATATCGTACTACGCCGATCCTGCCTGGGCAGAAATGGCACGTCCACGACCCCGACCGACCGTATCCTCACGA
>JBBSFL010000049.1:0-13921 GCA_038238735.1 Fimbriimonadales bacterium
GACCGTGCAGTCGGAATACGGGATGGCGAGCGGCGGTCTGTGGGGCGTCGGCTTTGGCAACGGCCGGGCGAAGCACGTGATGCCCGCCGCCACCACCGATTTCGTGCTCGCGACTGTGGGCGAGGAGACCGGCCTTGTGGGCACACTCTTCGTCTTGGGCCTGCTTGGAACGATTGTGCTGCGGCTCATTCACAATGCGAAGCGAGCACCGAGCGAGTTCGGACGACTAGTCCTCACGGGCACTGCGGCTTGGATCGGGATTCAGACGACGGTAAACGTGATGATGGCAAACGCGTTTCTGCCCGCCATCGGCATCCCCCTGCCATTCATCAGCTCCGGCGGCTCCAGTTTGCTGGCGCTTTGGGTGGCGTTCGGCCTGTGCCAGACGGTGCTGCGGCCCCAGCTTGCGGCGGTTCAACTTCAAGAGGAGGAGGATCCCTATGCGGCTGGTAGTAACCGGGGGCGGGACCGGCGGGCACGTCTATCCCGCGCTTGAGGTCGCAAGATACGCGCGCGAACAGGGCGACGAACTCCTCTACCTAGGATCCTTCCGGGGCCAAGAGGGCGAGGCGGCCGCGCAAGCGGGCGTCTCGTTTCAGGGCTTTCACGCAGCGCCCCTGTATTCTCTGAAGTCGCCGCGGGGCTGGAAGTCGGCAGTGATCCTTATGCGCGCGGTGGGTACCGCCAAGGCCCTGCTGCGCATCGCCAAGCCGGACGTGGTTTTCTCGACGGGCGGCTACTCTGCTGCGCCGGTGATCGGCGCAGCGAAGTCCATGGGCATTCCGTACGTGCTGTTCGAGGCGAACTCGATTCCGGGCCGAACCCATCGCATATTCGCCCCAAAGGCGGCAGCATTCGCGAGCGTCTTCCACAAAACGGCGGAGCGAATGGCCTCGATCAAAGTGACTCGGACTGGAATGCCGATTCGAAAGGCCCTGCGCGACGCCTCCCCTTCCGCTGCTTCCGCGGAGCCGGCTGTGACTGCAAAGGACAAGTTCTCGGAGCAGCGCGCGTCTAGATCTGGCAAGGGACAGGGAGCGGGACTTCAGCAAACTTCCCGGAAGGAACAGCCGGAGCCTGACCCGTTCCGCTTCGAAAAGAGCCCGCTCGTGCTGGTGCTAGGGGGTTCGCAGGGCTCCGCTTTCCTAAACGAAGCCGTCCCGAAGGCCGCTGCCCAACTCGACGGAGTTGCCTTCCTCCACGCGACCGGTCCCAAGAATTACGATGTCGCGATCGCCACCACGACCCCGGACAATTACCGGTTTGTCCCCTATCTCGAGCAAGACCAAATGATCGAAGCCCTCGCTAGTGCGACGCTGGTCGTCGCCAGAAGCGGAGGAACGCTTGCCGAATTCGCCTGCTTCCAACTCCCCAGCGTCCTCGTCCCCCTCCCGAACTCCGCCGACGACCATCAGCTTCATAATGCAAGAGAGTTCGAGGCGATGGGTGCGGCGACTGTGGTCGAGCAGACGGACGCCACACCGGAGCGTGTAGCGGAAGCCATTCAAGCTTGGCGCGAGCGAGACACCGTAGAAGCGATACGAGCTCTTGCCGACTGGGACATCCCGGACGCGACAGGTCGCATCTATCATCTAATTCAGAAAGCGAAACGATAAGTTCCGTAGGTCCTATAGGGCTCATAAGCCCTATAGGGTCTTGTTAAAACCCCATCATGAGAAAACCCGACGAGATCCAGACCGCCTTCTCGCCCACAGAGGCGCTGGTTGGGGTGTCGAGTTTCTTCCTTGTCGGCATCGGCGGCGCGGGGATGAGCGCGCTGGCGCGCATGCTGAAGCATCGCGGCTTCGAGGTCACGGGAACCGATTCCACGCCCTCGCCCGAAACCGAACGCCTGAGCAACGAAGGCATCTACGTGCGAATCGGGCACAGCCCGCTCGGCCTGGAAAGCCACATGGCCCTCGTCTTGACCGACGCGATCGACCTCACGCAGAGCCCAGAATTGAACCGGGCCACGGAACTGGGCGTTCCGGTCGTCCGCCGCTCCCAAGCCCTCAGCTCCCTTTTGAAAGACCGCAAAGTCATTGCGGTCACCGGGACTCACGGCAAAACCACAACGACGGGCATGATCGGCGCGGGCCTCCAAGCCGCTGGCCTCGATCCTCTGATCGTCGTCGGGGCGAGCGTGCCCCAGTTCAAGGGCCCGGTCGTCGAGGGCGACGGACCGTGGGCAGTAGTCGAAGCCTGCGAGGCCTACGACAGCTTCCACGACCTCGATCCCTACCTTGTCGTCCTCACCAACCTTGAGCTGGACCACGTCGATTTCCACGGCACCTACGAGAACCTGCGCGACAGCGTGGTGCGCTTCGTCGACAAGATTCCCTCCGACGGCTGGCTCGTCTATTGCACCGAGGACAGGGGTGCCAGCGAGGTTGCCGAGCTCTGCTCGGTCCGCGCGATTCCTTACGGCCTCAGCGAGGGCTGGATGCGCCAGAGCTTTAACATCATGCAGAAACCCGTCCCCGCGGATCGGGCCCTGCCCAGCATCGAAGAGGAGCTTGCCCTACCAGGCGGGCACAACAAGCTGAACGCGGCGGGCGCGGTGATGGCGGTCATGCTGACAGGCGCGGACTCCGAAAAGGCCGCCCTCGGCATCTCCAAGTTCGGTGGCGCCGAGCGCCGCCTCCAGGTGCTGCAGAAAGAGCCGGTCACCGTAATCGACGATTACGCCCACCATCCAACGGAAATTCAGGCCAGCCTCTACGCACTTCGGCAACGCTATTGCGACCAACGGCTTATCGTCGTTTACCAACCGCACCTTTATTCCCGTACTGCGCCCCTAATCCGCGAGTTCGCGGAGGCACTGAGCGTCGCGGACGAGGTTGTTCTGACCGACATTTATCCCGCTCGAGAGGACCCGATCCCGGGAGTCAGCTCCGCCCGAATCGCCGAACTGGTAACCGTCCCTTGCCGCTACATCCCGAGTCGGCACCTCCTCTCCCGGGAAGTCGCGCGAATCGCAAGGGAGGGCGACGTGATCGTCGGAATGGGTGCCGGCAACATCGCCGAATTCGCGCCGGCCTTGATCGAAGAGCTAGACCGCAAGGCGTCGGGCAAGAATAAGAAGGTCGCCGTGGTCTATGGCGGAGACAGCGCAGAGAGGGAAGTGTCGCTCCTCAGCGGCCGGGAGATCCACGATGCCCTCAAACGTCTCGGCCACGATGCGAAACTGGTCGATGTTAGCGAGCTGCTGCTCAAGACAGGCGACCTATCCCAGTTCGTAGGCACCAACCGGCCCGACGCAGCCTTCCTCGCCGTCCACGGCTCGCGAGCCGAAGACGGCGCGATCCAGGGCCTCTTCGACCTCCTCCACATCCCCTACACCGGTTCGGGGATCCAGTGCAGCGCAATCGCGATGGACAAAGCGCGCACGAAACAGGTGCTGGCGCAGTCGGGCATCAGAGTCCCGCGGGGCCAGATCGTGACCAGCGCGGACGACGAGATCGACATCCAGGTCCCCCTCGTCGTGAAGCCCAACGCCCAAGGCTCCACGGTCGGACTCACCTTTGTGGACGACCGAAACAACTTGAAGCAGGCAATCCGCACGGCTCTCCAGTACGACAACACGGCGCTCGTCGAGGAGATGATTCAGGGTATGGAAGTCTCCGTACCCGTTTTGCGCGATCGAGCCCTTCCGCCAGTGGAAATCGCTCCGCTGGGCGGCCGATACGACTTCGAAAGCAAATACACCCCCGGGGCGACAGAGGAGATTATCCCCGCCCGGCTGCAGCCGGAAAGCATCGAAAAACTGAAGGACCTCGCCCTGAAAGCTCACCAATCTCTCGGGTGCCAAGGCGCGACGCGCACCGACATGATCGTTCAGGACCCGGAGGGCAAGGCCGACCCGGTCGTTCTCGAGGTCAACACGCTGCCTGGAATGACTGGAACTTCGCTTCTACCGAACAGCGCTCGCGCCGCCGGCATCGAATTCGACGCTCTCGTTCAGTGGCTTCTGGAGGACGCACTTGCCCGCCAAAGCACGCCCTCGTAGCCGCCGCCCTCGGCGTCGCCTGAAGCCCGGGCCGATATTGCTGGTGTTGCTCCTCGCGAACATCGCGGCGGGGCTCGCCTACAGTCCGATGACCTCGACAGTGAAGGTTAGGGTCGTCGGCGCACCGAATTGGGACCATCAACGTATTCAGCAGATCCTTGACCAGATTCAGGATAGGCCGATGTCGAAAGTCAACGACGCCCGCATCGAGTCCCAGGTCCTATCGGTCGGGGCCGTCCGTTCGGCAACCCTCAATCGTAATCTCCTCGGGAGGGGAGAACTTCGGCTGACGTATCGCGTACCAACCGCAGTTTTGTTTCGTCCAAATAATGTGGGCCTCGACAAGGATGGAATTCTCTTCACCTTGCACGAGCACGTGCGTGGCCTTCCCGTGCTGATTCCGCCCGATTCGACCTGGCAAGACGAGATCACGCTTTCCGGATCGTGGCCGAAAGCGGCGATCGCCGATCTCTGCGAGAAGGCCCAGGCGGTCTTTCCGGGCCAGCAAATTGCCGTGAACGCTTCGGCTCTGGACAGCGTTACATTGAAGGGTTCCGCGGACGCCACAGTTATCCTTGGATCGACCGAAAATGTCGAGCAAAAATTAGAGGTGCTTCGTCACATTTTGACGGCCCAGCCGCAGCTTCTGGACAACGTCGCCTCGGTCAACGTGTCCTCGCCAACCAACCCCGTTACTCTGCCGAAACCCGTCCGAACCCCATGAACCCATTCAGCCAATCCATCACCCGCAAAAGCTGGGTCCTTCCCGTCAGCCTCCTCACCATGGTGCTCGGATTTATGATGACGGCAGCTTGGGTCACGAACGAGAACCGCCGGTCGAGGCTCGACCTCGCCGGTGCCAGCCAGCAAAACCGCGTTGGCATGGGCACGATCGATATTCAAGAGAAGTACGAGCAGATGTCGGAGGAGGTCGCCAAACTGCGCTCCGAAAAGACGAAGCTCGAGCGCGCCCTAGGCTCTAACAGCAGTTCATCGAAGCTCTTGAACGACTCGCTCCAAGAAGCCAAGAATCAGGCGTGCCTGACCGAGGTAGAGGGGCCCGGCGTGGTTGTCATCCTGCGAGATAGCGCGAAGCCGACCTCCGGGTTCGGAGCCGACCAAGCGATCCACGACTTCGACCTGCTTCGCGTGGTCAACGAGCTTTGGAACGCAGGGGCCGAAGCGACCTCCGTCAACGGCCACCGCGTGGCGATCGGCACCAGTTTCCGATGTGTCGGCAGCGTCATCATGGTTGACAACGTTCGCGTTGCCCCGCCCATCGTGATCCGCGCGATCGGCGACGCTCCAACGCTGAACGGCGCGCTCAACCTCCCGAACGGAGTCCTGTCCGAAATCCGCTCGTCGGACGCGAACATGGCTACCGTCGAGGTCGTCCGCAAGATGCGGCTTCCCGCCTACACGGGGTCCACAACCCACAAGTACGCGGTGGTGCCGAAGGACGCTAAATGATTCTGATTCCCTTGATCGCGCTAATCGCCGGCGCGATCTTTGCGTTCATCACCATCGGGCCCCAAAAGGGAATCTCGGGTCAATACCTCGCTGTCGCCTGCCTGGCGGGGCTCGATACGGTGCTCGGTGGTCTGCGAAGCGGCCTAGAAGGCAAGTTCACCAACGAAGTTTTTATCACCGGCTTTATCTCGAATGTCGTGATTGCCTTCTCATTGGCGTGGCTGGGTGATAAGATTCTAGTGGATCTGTTCCTGGCGGTCGCGCTGGTCCTCGGGGCGCGGATTTTTACAAATCTCAGCCTCATCCGCCGGATAGTCCTGACAAAATGGCAGGACGCACGGGAAAGGCGTAGGTTGCAGCAACTCGCTGCCGCTGGCCAGACTCAGGCGGAATCGACCGGATGAAAGACCTAGTTACTGTTTTAGACCTTGGCTCCACAAAAGCCGTTTGCCTCGCCGCCACCGGCACTGACTCTGGGGAGATCAACGTCCGCGGCGTCGGCGTCGCCGAATGCAAGGGCGTCAAACGCGGGGTCATCACCGACCTCGACGAGACCGCCCGCGCGGTAGACACCGCGATTCGCCGCGTGCAAAGCGACCTAGGCGTCACCATCGACGACGTTATCGTGGGCATCTCGGGCGTCAACGTGGAGGGCATCAATGCTCAAGGCTACGTGCCGATCTACCCGCGCTCTCGTTCGATCACTCGAGAAGACGTGTTGCAGGTCATCAACCACAGCCGTCAAGTCATGATCCCACCCGACCGGGAGATGATCCAAGCAATCCCACGCGAGTTCATGGTGGACGGCCAGCGAGGCATCCAGAAGCCGATCGGGATGAGCGGGGGCAAGCTCGAAGCGGTGACCTATATCGTCACCGGGCCCCACACTCAGATTCAGAATGTCGAAAAAGCGATAGGAATGTCCGGCCGCAAGGTCGAGCAAATGATTCTCCAGCCGCTTGCCAGCGGCCTCGGAGTTCTCACCCAAGAGGAGATCACCCTCGGATCGGTCGTCGTCGATATCGGCGGCGGAACCACCGACGTGGGCATCTTCTCGAACGGGTCCATCGCAGGGAGTGCCTGCCTACCGGTCGGCGGCAGTCACGTCACGTCCGACATCAGTAAGCTGCTCAAGACCTCCCCGGAGGAGGCCGAGCGCCTCAAGCGAGCACACGGCGCATCTCTGGCCGGCAACGTGCCCGAGAAGACTTCGGTCGATGTATTGCAGATCGGACAGTCAGTTGCGCGGCCGCTTCAGCGGCGCGTGCTTTGCGAGATCATCGAGAGCCGTATGCGCGAGATCGCGCAGATGGTGAAGCAGCATATCGAGAAGAGCGGGCTAGTAGGGATGCTGCCCGGAGGCCTCGTCCTGACCGGCGGCGGCGCCGCGCTGGAGGGCACTGATAAGTTGTTCTCGGATGTCCTCAAGCACGTGCGCGTCCGCTTCGCGGAGCCCCGAATTACCGCGCTCGAGGGCGAAGGCCACGGCCTGGCCGCGGCGATGGGGATGGCAAGATTTTCGATCCAGTGCTTCGAAGACGAGCTCGGTCCGGCCACCGGAACAGGCGAATGGAAGGAACGGATTCGCACCTTCTGGTCGCTGCTCAGCGGAAAAGCCTAACCACTTGGGGGGCGCGAGCTTGCTCGCAGCCCTGACTGCAAAGCGGAGCGCTAAGTGCGAATCGCTTATAGCCGGACCCCAGGAAGGTTCGCCAAGACCTCGGCTAGGTGAATAGAAGGAGCGCACGTTCTTGCTTTAAAGGGCTTCCCAATCGGAAACGGAAAGACCTGCCTGGCGTAAGACCGAACGAAGAGTACCGACACTGACTTCCCGGTGCTTCGGAAGGATGGCGTCCTCGTACCACCTTCAACGGTCTTGGCAAACTTTACGTGACTGCCCGTCTGGCCCACTTCGGCGAATCCGGCCGCCTGCATTTTTCGCCTTGCATCCGCATAGGACAGGGCCTAAGCGGCATCGACTTTAACGGTTATCGATGTAAGTTTAGGAAGGACGGTTGCGACAGGCGGCAAAAAGTGAAGCTCGATCGCCTCCGCAAGACTGGTAAGTGCTTCCTCCTCTGAGGTGCCTTGGCTCGCGATATCGACTTCAAGACATTGAGCAATGAACCAGTCTTCTTCGCGCCAGACGCTTGCCGTAAATTGCTTCACTCCCAAACTATACGGCAGGGCTTTCACGCCGCCGCAGATCGCCGGTACTCCGCCGGTGTAACCCCGTGCCGACACCGCAGCTTCTCGAGCGACATCCAGCCCCGCTATTACGACTCGTCCTTCCAGGCGTCTTACCGCAATGGCAGCGACACCTACGGCGCGTTTACCTACCGCTACGAGGGCTCATTCGCATCCTCGATCACTGGCACCGCGCCTTTCACTCTCTCCAAGACCTGGTCGGGATTTCTGGTCGATGACGTAACTGTCGGAGGGCAGAGAAGCTTTACAATCACGACGGGGTGAGCTTCATCAACTCCTTCGGCGCTCCGGCGCCGGAACCGACGACGATCGCGGCTATCGGTCTTGCCCCCTCTTGGTGGGGCGGCGCAGGAACAAATCGTGACGCGGCCGGACCAACGAGGTACGGCCGTCGGTTAAGGGTTGACTTGCTCTTCCTGCCATCATCCTGGTTGTGCAAGCGCCGCTCCTGATCATCGATGGCGATAACCTGGCCCATCGCGCCTACCACTCCACGCCGAAATCGGTAACCGGCGAGGGCGGGCAGGTGATCAATGCGATTGTTGGATTTGTGGGGATGCTAACGCGGATCTGGGCCGAGGAGCGGCCGCGTGGGGTGTTCGTGGCGTGGGACACCCTGGGCGTCAGCACCTATCGCGACAAGCTCTGGCCTGCATATCAGGGCGGGCGGGTGTTTGAGCGAGAGATTCGAGAGCAGCTGGAACTGCTGCCTGAGGTTTGCCGGGCCTTCGGATTCGGGGTCGGCAAGCAGGCGGGCTACGAGGCCGACGATCTTGCCGCGGCCGCTGCCCTTGCGGAAGTCGCCCACGGCGGGACCTGTCTGCTGCTTACTACCGACAAGGACTATTACCAACTCGTATCGTCAGAGATCACTGTAATCGCGCCTCGACGCGGGACGCGGGAGCTTGATCGTATCGGGCCGCACCAAGTCGTCGAACGCTTCGGGGTCCTCCCCCAGCAGGTTCCATCGTTCAAAGCTCTGGCAGGAGACGCTTCCGACAAGATTCCAGGAATCCGAGGTATCGGCCCCCAGGCCGCAGCCCGGCTTCTTCTGCAACACGGCTCTCTAGAGGGCGTGATCGAGGGATGCGGGCTGGCGGACGCCGAGCTGGCGCTCATGTTCCGCGAAGTCTGCACGATGCGGCCGGACGTTCCAGTGGTGTTACCAGGAGACGGTCCGGATTGGGTCTGCGGCGCGGCGGCGCTGCGGGCGCTCGGGGCGAACAACGCCGCCGACCGAGTTGCCGCTCTGGCTGAATCTGACTAGGTCTCGACACGCAAAAGCTACCTAGACCTTTCATCAAGGGAGGAGAATCGGAAAGCCGGTTACTTAGACTTGACCGGCACGTGGAGATCTGTGACGAGGTCGTCCTCGGCCGTATCCATCGGCGTGTTTCGGTAGATCTCAAAGGGGGATCCGTTGTCGTCCATGTCAAATGCTGGAAGCTCCTCGGAATATAGGGCCATCCAGGCATCGCCCAGCTTCGAATAGGAGCCGAGATGCCGGTGAACCGCATGCTGTCCCCCAGGGATCGTAAATGCCTCCACGCCTTCGACCTTCGGGTCGAAACCTTCCGTCACGATCGCGCAAGCCTTCGAGCGCAGCTCCTCTTCTGGCACTTGTCGGGGATCATCGTAGTAGATGCCGAGCATTCCACTCATCGGCCAGCCCAGCTGGCCCGCCATTTGGCCGAGCCCGCGGAACTTGTCGCCAATCTGGGTATAGGATCCGCGATGGTCGATGCCGACGACGGGGATTGAATCGATCGTTTTAAGTTCTGCCGACTTGATGGAGACATTTTGCCACAGGGGGCCGGCCTGGACCCCGGACTGTAGCCTGGGTTCGTGCTTAGGCTCCCCTTGGCCTTCCGGTGTTCGACCCTGCTGCGCAGAGGGTTAAAATGCCGCGATGGATCGTTGGACTATAGCAACCAAAGGCGGGGACATTCCCGTTCTTGCCGATGGGGATCAGGGTTCGACGGTTGTGGTCCTGGCCCACGGGGCGGGCAGCCACCTGGAACACAAGACGATGGAGTGGCTCGCCGATCTGGTGCGCCAGGCGGGCGGGTCGGTCGTCCGTTTCGACTTCCTCTACCGGGCGCTGGGCAAACCGATGCCCGATCGCATGCCGACCCTGATTTCCACCTATCGCGCGGTTGTCGAGGCCGTTCGGGAACGTCTTGCGCCGTCCCGGCTTGTTGTCGGAGGGCACTCTATGGGAGGGCGCGTCGCATCGATGATGGAAGCTGAGAACTCGGCCGCGAATGGTGTGCCCGCCGAGGGACTCTTGCTGTTCGGCTACCCCCTCCATCCGCCAGGCCAGCCGGAGAAGTTGCGCGATGCCCATCTGCCCGCGATCATGACGCCCACCCTGCAGCTTAGCGGAACCGAGGACGAATTCTGCACCCGCGACCTGATGGAGGAGGTCCACTCGCGTCTTGACCAGGGAAGATGGCGGCTCCGCTGGATCGAAGGCGCGGATCACAGCTATTCCGTCAAGAAAAGCTCTGGCCGAACTCGGAAGGATGCCGAACGAGATATCGTCGAGGCACTCGCTTCCTGGCCCGCCCTAGCGAAGGGATAGGTCCAACCTTCTGGTGAACTGAGTTAACGGCAACGAACCTCCGTGGTAGCCAGCGGATTATCGTGCCTCGCTCTAGGGCGCCCCTTGGAAGACGTCAAGGGGCATAATCACCGGACGTATGGCAGATGCAGTTCCCGCCCAAATCAAGGCCGCCTTTCGAGCGGACGACGTACAAGCTGTCGCTAGAATGCTCGGCGAAAACCCCGAACTCAAGGCACGGATCAACGAGAAGATCGGCCCGTTCAATTCGCCGGCGATCACTAATGTTCGAAGCGTTGCCATGATGGACGTTCTCCTCGATGCCGGAGCGGACATCGACGCCAAGAGCTCCTGGTGGGCTGGCGGATTTGGGCTTCTCCACACTTGCGATGAAGCGATTGCCAAAGCCGCCATCGAGAGGGGCGCCAAAGTCGACGCCCACGCTGCGGCGCGACTCGGGATGCGGGAGAACCTAGAAAAACTGATTAATGAAGACCCGAAGCGAGTGAACGAGCGTGGGGGAGACGGTCAGACTCCGCTCCATTTCGCCTCAACCGTCGAGATCGCCGAGTGCCTCCTCGACCACGGCGCAGACATCGACGTGCGTGACGTCGACCACGAGTCCACGCCCGCCCAATACATGGCTGGGAGCCGTCAGGAAATCGCGCGATTCCTCGTCTCGCGCGGGTGCCAAACCGACATTCTCATGGCCTCCGCATTGGGTGACCTGGATCTTGTGAGGAGCATTGTTACGAAAGATCCTAAAGCGATCTGGACACGGGTCGGCAGCGACTTCTTTCCGATGAAGGGACTCCACGCGGGAGGCACGATCTACCAGTGGGAGCTTGGCTGGTACGTTTCGGCTGCCCAGGTCGCTCGTCGCTTCAGGCATGAAGAGGTATTCGACTTCCTCTGGGAAAGCAGCCCCGCTGAGCTAAATCTCGTGAACGCCTGCCTGGTCGGAGACTCCGCCAAGGCAAATGGATTGCTGTCCGAGAATCCGAAACTCGCGGACAAGCTGCCGGAAGCCGAGAAACGGCAAGTGGCCCACGCGGCCCGGAACAACGATGCGGCGGCTGTTCGGCTCCTGTTGAGGGCCGGACTTCCCGTCGACGCTCGCAGCCAGCATAAAGCTACGATTCTCCATTGGGCTGCCTATCACGGCAATCTGGAGATGATCCAGGCGGTCCTGCCCTATAACCCGCCTCTCGAAGACCGACAGAACGACTATAAGGGTTCGCCGCTCGACTGGGCGATTCACGGTTCCATGGAGGGCTGGTACGTGGCCACCGGCGACTATCCCGCTTGCGTGAAAGCCCTCCTCGATGCTGGCACTATGCCACCAGAGTCTCTGGGCGGCAGCGAGGCGGTCCGCTCGGTGCTATCGACTCACGGAGTCATGGACTAACCGTAAGTCGGCTTCTGAGGCCAACCGTCCGGAGAGACCTCGAAATCCTGCTGCCGTCCGTACGGCGTGATGTCCATCAACTCGTATGCGTTCGTGATGTTCTCGGTGCCTCGGGCATAAGCCGAATAAGTGTGGAAGAGGTCGTCGCCGTCCCGCAGAAAGACGCTGATGCCGTGGTCTTCGCCTTCGACTTTGCCCTTCCCGCGCCTCGCTTCGAGTTGCTCTTTGCCAATGTAGTTGTATTCGATCGGGGCGACCTTTTCGTCAAGCGTCGCGTGGAAATCGTAGTTAAACTCGCTGCCGAAAGACGAATACCAGGGCCAATCCCATCCGCGCTTCGTCGCGTAGGCTTGGAGCTTGGCCAGCGGGGCTCGCGAGATAAGAACGAAAGCGATGCTCTTCTCGTGAAGCATCTCCGGAATTCCCGGGCCGAGAGAGTCGACGAAGCCAGTACAGCCTTCGCATCCCGTGTCCCAGGTCGGATCGAACATGAAGTGGTACACGATGAGCTGCTTGTTGTCGCCGAAGAGGTCTTTCAAACTCTTCTTGCCCTCGGGCCCCTCGAAGGCGTAGTCCTTCTCGATCTTCACCATTGGCAAGCGCCGACGTTCGGCATTCACCCGGTCGTAGTGTTTGGTCAGCTCCTTCTCGTCGGTAAGGAGCTTCTTTCGGGCCTCCAGCCATTCGGCTCGACTGGCGACAGGCGGGCGAGCGATCGCGTTTTGGGTCATGGTGCCTCCTTTGACTTGGTATTCAAGAGATTCGATCTCCGAAATTGAGCATATCCCCGCAGGACCGTCAAAATGGAAGGCATGGTGGCCGTCGAACAACTCGCCGACGACCTTCCGTCGGAAGTAGCCTTCGGTTCTGAGTCATCGATCGAGGACCAAGCACGCGCCGTCCTTTCCCTCCTCGTAGACCGGATTAAAAAAGTTTCCCTCGTCACGGACCGGAAGGACGCAGACCCGAGCACCTGCCCGAACTGTGGCATCGAAGTCGCCTCGACGCGAAGTCCATATTGCGGCGAGCCCTGCCGGGAGATGGCCAGCTTCGTTCGCCAATTTCGAACCGGCCTCGCCGCTGGATGGATTCTCGACCGAGAAAAGCAAATCGCCCTCGGCCAGAATCTGTGGCACGTCTTGGGAGGTGGCCGACCCTTGCGCCAAAGCCTCATCTTAGGGAAGCCAAGGCAAAAAGTGATCGGGCGGGACGGAGGCAAATGTCAAGTGTGCGGAGCCGTCGCCACGACTGTCGACCACGTCCGAACGGGCTGCAATCGCCCCATCAACCTCCGGGCCGTTTGCGATGCTTGCTGTACAGCGCGACCCTTTGGGGAATGCCAAATCCTCGACAAAGCCCAGGCAAAATTCGACGAGATTGCCCAGCGGATCGCCAGCGCAAAGCCTGTGAGGGCATGCGACGATGCGGAAACTTGGGACTGGCGCGCCTACCTGAAGACCCGAGTCGGAAGGTAGCCTCTACCGTATGCAGAAGCTAGAAGACGCCGTCCTTGAATCGTGGGATCGCCAGGTTCGTATCGTCGACAATCTCGCCAATTTCGTTCCCGCCGACCTTCGGAACACTTCCTCGGGCGAGGGGGAGTGGACGATTAGCCAGCACTTCGCTCACATCCACCACGTTCGCGCCGACTGGCTGAGCGAGGTCGCTCCCGGAAATGAAAAGGGTCTGCCCCAGCTTGTTTCGTGGGAGAACGGCGACTTTGTCTTCGTAGAAGACTTCGACGCGATCAGAGCCGGCCTTGGCCTCAGCGCGAAGGCCCTCCGCGACACCGTCGGCACCCAGCTCGAGAACCCCGTGAAGGTCGGGCCCTACTCGCACCCGCTCTTCTTTCTCCAGCACATGATCTGGCACGAGGGCTGGCACGTCTCATCCATCATGCGGACGCTGCGCGCCGTCGGAAAAGAACCCAGCGAGGAGTGGGAGGAGGACAATATCTGGGCCATTTGGCGGTCGTAGACCTAGGACTAAAACGTCCCGCTCTGGGCATTCCGATCCACGCAACCCGCCCCATCCCGCATACTTCTCTCATCACGGGTGCAAGCCCATTGAATCGAGAAAACAAACCATGAAAAAGCTTCTATTAATCTGCTTCGCTGCCACGGCTGCAACGATGGCGCTCGCCCAAGGCGACGACCCTAATGTGAGCAGCGCCACCAAACGCTACCGGGCCTATCGCCTCGCCCGAACCGAGCCGTCCTACGGTCTCAGCAAGGTGAAGGGTCTCATCGCGCACATTAAGGTC
>JBBSFL010000050.1:0-13734 GCA_038238735.1 Fimbriimonadales bacterium
GCCCACGCCGATCATCTGAATGAGGATCGGGGGGAAGGCCTTCGCCTTGGCAAAAGCGTCGGACAGAGTGCCGCCTTCCTGGACGAAGGCGATCGAGTTCGTTATCGCATCCTTCAATCCGCGATCTCCGGCGACCTTCGCGCCGTGTTCCAGCGCTTGGACGATCGGTACGTTGCCGCTGATAAGCGCCGAGATGGACTGCAAGGAGCGAGATAGAGCTAGCTTCTTGAGAAGGTCTCCGATACCGGGGATCCGTTGGGCGATTCGTGCGCCGGCCCGCGCCACGGCTTCGTTGCGGAAGGCAAACTTGAGGCCCACGACGGCAGCGATAAAGCCTATGAGGCACATCCATGGTTTGCCGCGGATAAGGTCGCCGAGGTCGAGCATTAGGCGCGTGGTGATTGGGATATCCGCGTGCATCTTCGTAAAGACATCCGCGAATTTGGGCATGACGAAGACGACGAGCACGAGGACGGTGAGGAAGCTGACGCTTAGCATCACCATCGGATAGAGCATGGCGTTCTTCACCTTGCGGCGCAGGTCGGCGTTTCGGCTGAGGTACGTGGCGGCGCTGGCGAGAGCGGAGCCTAAGCTGCTACCTTCCTCGGCGACTCGGATCATTTCTGAGACGAGCTCCGGGAATAGCGTGTTGGCGGCCTTGATCGCGGCGGCGAGGCTGTGGCCCTCCACGATCATCGCCTTCATCTCTTGGATGCCGTTCAGAATCGCGTCTTTGGTGGCTACGCTCGCGATGGCGTCGAGAGCCTCGACAAAGGGAACTCCCGCATTGACCATCGTGGCCAGGTTCGAAAGGATCGCCGCGCCTTCGCCGTCGGGGATTCTTCTTCCGCTGCGGCGCTTCGGTAGCGTCATCCCGCCAACCTTGGAGGACGTCTCCGCCTTCATCTTGGTCGGCTTGACGAGCACGAGCGTGACTTGCTGATGCATCATCTTGCGCTCGACTTCGTCGACGCTGGCGGCGAGGATCTCTCCCGTCACCGCCTTGCCCGACGAGTCGTAGCCTTTGTATTGGAATGCGTTCATTTTCGTGGGTATCGGGTTATGGGTTGTGGGCGTCGGGCCTAGGGTTTGCCTTCAAGTCAGTTCCGTCAACTCCATCAGCCATTCAATTCCATCATTTCGTCATCCGTTAGATTTCCGAAGTCGCGCGAAGGACTTCTTCGGCCGTGGTGACTCCTTCGAGCACCTTTTCGCGGCCGTCCGTGCGCATGGTTACCATTCCGTTCTCCTCGGCTTGCCGCCGGATGTCGCTTGGATGCTGGCCGGCGAGGACCATTCGGCGGACGTCGGAGTTGACGATGAGAACCTCGTAGACTCCGGTTCTGCCGCGGAAGCCCGTCTTGGCGCAGTATTCGCAGCCCTTGCCGCGGGTGTATTCGTGGTCGAGAGGCAGCTCCATCTTTTGGAGGACCGTTGGGTCAGGTTTGTAAGTCTCGATGCACTTGGTGCAGCTTGTTCGGACGAGGCGCTGCGCGACCGACATTGTGACGCTCGAAGCCAGAAGGAAAGGCTCGATGCCCATGTCCATGAGGCGGCTCAAAGCAGCCGCGGAGTCGTTGGCGTGAAGGCTGGTGAGCACCAAGTGACCCGTAAGCGCGGCTTCGATGGCGATGCCGGCGGTTTCACCGTCACGGACTTCGCCGACGAGGAGGACATCGGGGTCCTGTCTCAGAATCGCGCGAAGGCCTGTAGCAAACGTGATTCCCGCACGGGGATTGACGTTGGCTTGAGTCACGCCGTCGAGCTGATATTCGACCGGATCTTCGATCGTGATGATGTTCCGGTGGACGGTGTTTAGGTAGTGGATGCCCGCGTACAGGGTGGTCGTCTTTCCCGAGCCCGTTGGGCCGGTTACGAGAATGAGACCTTGCGGCTCGTTGAGCGCGGGCATCATTCGTTCGAGGGTGACTGGCGACATGCCCAGCCGGCTCATGTCGATCGCGGCAGAATGCTTGTCGAGAATTCGGATGACGACGGTTTCGCCGTGAACGCTGGGATAGGTCGAGACGCGGAAGTCGTATTCTCCCTGCGAGGAGATCAGGGTGCACCGGCCGTCCTGGGGCATTCGGCGCTCCGCGATGTCCAGTCCGGCGAGAATCTTTACGCGGGAGACGAGTGGGTGCTGGAGGTCCTTGGGGATGACCATGATCTCCTGCAGCAGACCGTCGATTCGGAGACGGACGCGGACCTTGCGGGGATGCGGCTCGATGTGGATGTCGCTCGCCCGCATGGCGATTGCCTTGGTAAGCAGCGCGTTAGCGAGCTTGATGATCGGCGCGCCTTCGATCGCCTCCTTGAGGTCGATGATTTGAGAGGGGCGCTCCTCCTCTTCCCGGCTGGCCATGCGCAGGCCTTCGTCGTCGGTGCCGAGAATGGCGTCGCCGACGAGTTCGCCGAGGTCATCGTAGGCTCCGAAAGAGCGGAAGATCGCCTCGCGGACGTCTTCTTCGGCCGCCAGCAGGGGGTCGATCTCGAGGCCGGTGAGGGCGGCGAGTTCGTCGATCGCGGAGAGATCGAGGGGACGAGCCATCGCGACGCTTGCTGCGACTTCCGTCTTCTCGATGGGAATCGCCAGGAGGCGCATCGCCGCCGCGTGAGGAATGATCCGGCTTGCGTCAGGCTCGATCTCAATCTGGGTGAGGTCGATGAACGGGACGCCGATTTGCAGGGCTTCGCAGCGAAGCTTCTGCTTGACGGTGATTCGGTTGAGGCGAACGAGCAGATCGCCAAGCGGCTCGGTGGTGTCCTCACGCTTGGCCAGAATCTCGGCCATCTCCTCATGGGTGAGGAGGCCGGATTCAATGAATATCTCAGATATCGGGCGGTCGAGAATCATGGGGTTGTCGGAGGCAGGATGGTGGGGGTGACGGTGATGATCACCTGAGACTTGTTCTTGGTGATCTTCCGGTGCTTGAATATCTCGCCAAGGATCGGGATGTTGCTGAGGAACGGCACCTTCTCGATCTGTGCGATGTCATCGTCTCGGAAGAGGCCGCCCATCACGATCGTTTCGCCGGTTTTGACGCGCAAAGTCGTCTGCGCTTCGCGGGTGGAAATCTGCGGGTAGCTGGCACCGTTGATGTTCAGGAAGCCGGTGATGCTGGAAACCTGCGGATACAGATTCAAAGTCACCGAGCCGTCTTGGCCGATGCTCGCGGAAACCTGCATATAGATGCCGACGCGCTCCTCTTCCTTGCTGAAGATCGGCGCGTTGTTTTGCGAGTATCCGACGAGGACCGGATAGCTGATTCGGTCACCAATCAAGACGAACGCGCGCTCGCCATCGAGGAGCGAAACGCTCGGGCTGGCGAGAAGCTTGGACTTGCCCGACTTGTCGAGCGCGGTCAGGGCATTTGAAATCGTGAGGGGCGAGCGAGTGAAGCTGCCGAACCCGATTCCCTTACCCCGCGATTCTTGGAAAGAGATGTCGCTGAAGTTCCACGTCACGCCGAGATCGTGGAGCGCGTCGTCCGAGATGTCGTGGATCGTTACGGCAATCGACACTTGACTTCGTGGCTTGTCGAGCTGCCGGGCAAGGGCGAGGGCGTCTTCGACGAGCGCCTTGTCGCCGGAGAGCACGAGGGTGCGAGAGAGAGCGTCGGAGGCGTCCTGCTTCGTCAAGATCGTCGTGGAAGTTCCCGTGGTTTTGGCACCATCCTGGGAGGCGATCTGGGGGCTCATCTGAGTGGGCCCGGCAGCAGCGGTAATGTCTTTCCCGGTGAAGAGGTCCTTGAGCGACTGGGCGATCGAACTGGCGCTAACGTAGCTCGTCGTGTAAGTCTGAGTCGTGTGCTCGACCACAACCGGCGCAACCGGGGGCGCTTGCGGATGAAGCGCCAGATACTCCATGGGATATGCGGTCTTGAGGCGATCGGCGGAGGCAAGCACGTACGTCTTGCCGATCTTCAGGTAGCTGAGATCGCAGATCGCGCAGATATGGCGGATCATCTCCGCGAGGGGCACGTCCTTGAGATGGATGGTCAGCTTCGACTCGGGCTTAGAGAGAAGCACGAGGTTCGCCCCGCTTTGGCTGGCGAGAATGTCCAGCACCTGATCTGGCGCCAATTCGCTGACCGTCAGCGAGCATAAAACGTCGTCGGCGGGCACAGGCCTCGCCTTCGGCACGTTCTTGATCGAATCGACCACCTTGGCCGGCGCCGATTTGGCGGGGACGGGTTTATGCGTCGCCTGGTGATGGTGAACCGGGCGGTGGGGACGGCTAGCGGCGAGAAGTACGAGGAGGATCATGGCTGGAACTTGGCTCCGACAAGAAGGGTGACCGGGCCTTTATGGCCGCTCACCGAGAGGGTAATTCGATCTTCGAGAATCGCTTGGATGGAGATTCCGGCGGCCACGCGCTGGCCTTGCGAGAACCTGCTCGCGGACCCGCCCTCGATGGAGATGAGGGCCATCGGCGTTCCGGCAGAAACGACGGCGGAAAGAGTGAGGCTGGGCATCTTGATCGCCTCAGCCTTGACGGGCGGCGTGGTTTTTCCCACCTTGGGTCGCGTGTGCGGGGTCCAAGACGGCCTCATGAAGCTTCCGATCATTCCAGAGAGCCCCATCCGGCCCGTGCCGTCGGGCAAAGCGGGGACCGTGTCTCCCTGACTGGGATCGGGCTCGGCCGCTTGAGGGGCCTCTTTGACTTCGCTCGCCAGCTGGCCCAGGATAGGATGAGAAAAAGGGTCGCCGTAGAGCGAGTGAGGCAGTTTGGAGTGCGCCGGAGAAACAGTTTCGACGGCGGGCGCGCCGTTCACGGCTGCGACGACCGTGGACGGACCGCTCTTGCCCTTCAACTGCATGAACAGGAACACAACGGCCCCGACGGCGACGATGCCAAGAATGGCGGCCTGCTTCTGATCGCCAACTTTCACGAAGCGCCTCCCGAGTGAATCAGGACCCGGAAAACCAGGCGAAGGGCGACCGTGGCCATGCCATTTTTGGCAGCGGTGGCGCGAGTGATCTCGATCGAGTCCGGCTCCATTGGGATGCCGCTCTTGCGCAGCTTGTCCACCGCGGCGAGAGTGGCTTGAAGAGGGCCGTTCAGGGTGAGATGGATTTGCACCTGCTCCCAATCCGGCTTGTTCGTGTCGAGGGTGAACGCAGACAGGTACGGTATTCGGTCGAGCGACGCCTGAAACTCCCCGATTTCGCAGTGAGTATCGCGGGAAGCCCGCTCCATGTAAGACTGAACCCGGGCGATCGCATCCTTCTTGCCGTGGTTGGGCGAGGGCCCTTCGGCGGCTTTCTTCGCCGTGGTTTGGCGGAGGTTGGCGAGCGTTCCTCGCTGAAGCTTGACACGCTCCGTCAGGTCGCCAAGATGCATTCTTGTCTGCACCAACCGCAACCCGCTGAAGGCGAGCGAAGCGACCGCGATCCCAGCGGCCACAAGCATAATTCGACGCACGCGAACGACGTGCTTCTGCGTGAGGATGAGCGGTTCTCGGCTCACTTGATCGGCACCTTCTTGAGATAGTCGAAGTTGATTCCGCTCTTAAACAGCCCGCCGGGGCGGATGCTCGTTAGCGTGGATAGCTTGTTTGGCCCCTGTCCGGCGCCTTGGGCGAAGAACTCCGCGACTTCGAAGTTTTCGGCGTCTGCCTTGCAGTCGATTGAAATCTCGGCTGCCTGCACCTCGGCTTTAGCGGAGCTGAAAACCAGTCCCGCGTTGGCGGAATTGAGAACGACGTAAATCTCGCCCATCAATCGATCGAAGTAGCCGGAGGTCTCGGTCGCGATCTCTGCCGCGGCCATCGCCGGTTCGCGTTCCTTTTTCGCATTGTTGGCTTGGTCGAGATTCGTCTTGAGCTCCCCCAACTGTTGGTTTTCCGCCTTGATCGAGGGCGCCAAGGCGCTACGGTTGCTCTCTAGAAGCGGCACCCCGGTTGCCATCACGAGAACCAATCCGGCAATAACCGCGGAGTAGCGGAAGGATTCCGCGCGGAAGCGAACCTGATCGGTCGTCCACTCCGAGAGGAGGTTGGCTCGAACGTTAATCGAGCGGGTGCTATGCACCCCGTTGCCAAGCGAATTCGCGCTCATGCTGATTGCCTCCTGTTAAGTCGTTTCGATGCTCGATGGCGGAAAGGGCCAGGCCCACCGCGACGGAGTAGGCTTCCTGCCGGCGGGACACTTCCTGAAATCCCTCCGCGTCGACCTCCGCGAGGAGGCCGGTGAACGGCCGGGCCGTTTCGACTCGAAGTCCCAAGTTGTTGCCCAAGAATTCGGAAAAGCCCTTGAGTCCGACGAGTCCGCCGCAGAGGATAAGGTGGTCCAGGATTCCTGCATAGCTTCGCTCGGGGTGCAGAGAGCGGAAGTAGCGGAGAAGCCGGAGGAACTCGCGCACGAGCTTGTCCAGTTCCGACGCAATATTCGCGATGGCAAACCCCTCGTCGATTTCAACGACGAGAGAGCCATCGGGCCGCAACTGCGTCTTAGGGTGCAAGATGTGCAACCGCGCCTCTTCGAGGGGAATCTCCAGTGCCTGAGCCAAGCCGTTCGCGACTAGATCGGAGCCGAACTTGACGCTGCGGATGAATTGCAGGCTCTGGTTCTGCACGACATACATATGGGTGTTTTTTCCGCCCACGTCGATGATCGTCATCGAAGCGTTTCGCCAAAGGGCGCTGCGCTCGGAGAGCCGACGGTCCACGATCCTCAAAACCGCTTGGGCTTCCAACTCGGCGGCGATGGGCGTAAAACCAGCGAAGGAAATGGCTTCGGCTCGGCTGTCGACGACGTTCCGGGGAACGGCGATTACGAGCGACTGTCGCGCGGTTGCGCCTTCGGTTTCAACGCTCTCCGTCGCCTCGACATAGGCGTCATCGACCGAAAAGGGCAGATGGCGGCGCACTTTGATTCGGGCAGCACCGCGAAGCTCTTCGCCCTCGACGTTCGGCAAAGCGATCCAACGCAGGGCGGCCGCGCTGCTCGGGAGCGAGAAAACCGTCGGGACGGGCTCCATTCCCACGCTTTTCGCGTACTCGCGGATGAGCTTTCCAAGGGCGCGTGGATTCTTGACGACTCCGTTCTCGAAGGTGTTTGGCGGGACAGGAAAGGCGCCGGCCTGCCGAATGGATAGTCGGTCCGAAGAACCGCGGGCGACCACAAGTTTGATAACGCTGGTGCCCATGTCGAGCCCGAGTGAAATGTTCGCCCCACCGAGGGGTTGGGAGCGGAGAAAGCCCTTGGTCATGCGGCTCGCTTCGCCTCCGGATTCCAATACTGGCGGTAACAATCCTGCATGCGGGTCGTAGGCAGGAGGTCGCGCAGGGCCTCGACGACCACCGGGTCGAACTGGATGCCCGCGCCCCGACTTAGCTCGGAGAAAACGTGATCGATGTCCATGACGCCGCGATAGGGACGACGCGAGCTCATGGCGTCGAAGGCATCCGCGACGCAGACGATGCGCAGGGAAGGAGGCAATTCGCCGCCCTTCAAGCGATCGGGATAGCCGCTGCCGTCGAGCTTCTCGTGGTGGTTGCGGATGATCATCAGCACGCCGTCGGGGAGCATAAGCGGCTTGCAGATTTCGTAGCCGATGACGGGATGGCTCTTCATGACGGCGAACTCTTCGTCGGTCAGGCGGCCAGGCTTGTTTAGAACTGAGTCCGGGACGCCGATCTTGCCGATGTCGTGGAGAATCGTGCCGACGCGGAGCTCTTCGATCGCTTCGCTACCAAACCCTAACTGCTCGGCGAGCATCAGAGACACTTCGCATACTCGCTGAGAGTGGCCACGCGTATAGTCGTCGCGAGCTTCAAGCGCGGTGGCGAGACTTTGGAGGGTTCGGAGGAACGTCGTGCGTTGCCGCCCTTCCATTCGAGCGTTCGAAACGGCAACAGCCATGAGGGAGCCCATGCTGCAGAGCAACTCCATTTCGTCCGGACCAAATGGGGCGCCGGCGGGATCGCCGATGACGGTCAGAGCACCGAGCGTTTGTTCGCGGCCGCTCTCGCGGGATCCAATCAAGACTCGGGAAGAGAGGGGGACGCTGATCACCGATCGAACGCCGAGTTGCAAACCGTCGCATTCGACGGGTTGGCGATCGCGGTTGCGGAGGGCGATCGGCTGGCTCATTTCGACGACATAGCCGGACAGGCCCTCGCCCACGGGCAGGGACTCCGGAATGTCGAAAGCGCCATCGCCACTGTAGGCGACCTCGGTGTTTAGCTGGCTTGCATCTTCCTCGTCCACCACCATGACGTAGCCCGAATCGCCTCCGACTTCCTCGACGGCGACCTTAAGAATTTGGGTGAGCATCGAGACGAGGTCTCGGCTGCCAGCAAGCGCGGACGAGCAGGAAATCATCGCGGAGAAGCGCCGGTCGTGCTGGTGCAGCTTCTCCTCGCGGGCAGTCATGCCCATGACGAGATAAGAGAAGACTCCCGTCGTGAGGACGACGAAGCTGATCTCGATCAGCCGCCCGCCAGGAATCGCGTGCATCGCATACTCGATCGCCGCGCCGACCACCACCAAGACCGTCATTCCCGCCAACCGGCGAGTGTGACGCCGCGTCGTCGCTTCGATAATGAGAACAGGAATCGTGGCGAGCCAAAGGTTATCGTTGCGGAAGGTCGGCGAAAGAGCGAGTCCTACGCAAACGCAGCAGTCGAGAACGCGCGTGACGGTGACGACGCGCGATCCTAAAGCTTCATATGCTTTGGCATTTCGCGAAGACCATTCGGCCAGCAGACCGCAGCCGGCCATAAGCCCAAGCGGCAGCCAGTCGAGACTCTTCATCTGACTGACCAGGCCGAGGGTCACGAAGGCGACCAGCATCACCCATCGGATTCGAAGATTCCGTTTCTCAGCAAGGCGTTCGCGTTCTAGTGCGCCGTTCATCGTTAAACCAGGACCAGCGGCAAAGATGCTGCTCCGCGTTTAACATCGGCGAAATGCTGTTAGGTTTACAGGGAGAAAAGATAACTCCGCGTGGAAGGATCACAAATCGACTGTACGGCCTTTGGGTCCAGCAACCGATGTTTATTCTATGAAAGCCCGGCGCAGGCGCGGAACGACTCTTATGGAGATCCTTATCGCGGTCGCCTTTCTTGCGATCTGCGCGTCCGCGATCGTCGAAGGGGTTTGGACTTCAAACCTCCAAGCCACCTACGCCCTGCGACGCGCGAAGATCATGAGCGCGCTCCAAGATCAGCTCGAAGGGGTGCGCGCGCTTGCTTCCGCAGGATCTCTCTCTAACTATTCCGGCACGACGACACCCACGATTGCGAGCGCGGGCACCGTCACGATTACGACGACGGTAACGCTGGAAAGCGGATCGCTGACTCTATGGGACGTCACGGCGAGCGCAACCTGGACGGAATCAACGGCAAGCGGCACGCGCACGGATAGTGCGAGCCTCTCCACGGTGGTGATCGACTGATGCGTCGTCGCGGCTTCACCCTCATCGAAACGGTGTTAGCCGTCGCCCTATCCGCGATGGTCATCGGCGTTATAGCGACGCTTTACGGATTCGCGACCATTAGATTGTCCGACGCCTACACCAAGTCTTCACTCGCCGACCAGCTCAATTCCTTTGCCGACCGCCTGGATCTTACGATTCGAAACGCAAAGACCTGTGTGAGTGCCGAAGGTGGCGCTACCCTGAACTGCTCGATGCCAACCAACGGCGTCGATACCGATGGCGACGGCGTGGATGACACTTGGTACGCCGACAAAAGCGACGCCAGCGGCAACGCTCAATACACCGCCGGAGGGCACGTGTGGTTCTACAATGCCGGAGCCGTAGGTACATATCACACAGGCTCGGGCAATATCTGGACCGCCGAAACCGTGGGTGCCACGGCCCCCAGCGCTGCGAACACCGACAAGAAGTTCTGCAACTACTTCAGCGGTCCCGCCCGATTTCCCCTCGTGACGGGCTTGAGCGTCACCGTCAACGCGGCGGGCCACTCTGTAACCTACACCCTCACCGGATCGACACAAATCGGGTCGGAGAAGGCCGCCAGCGCCGATGACACGACGAGCCGCACCGTCACCCTGACCCGAACCGTCGCCTGGAGAAATTACAAGTGAGAAGAGCCCAGCGCGGAAGCGTCGCCGTCTTCGCCATGATCATGGTCGTTTCGACGATGGTCATCGTCCTCGTCACCGTCTCGCTCTCGGGGGCTCTGCGAACCAAGCAGACTCGGATCGAGAACAACCAGATCGTCCGCAACGCATTCGAAGGCGGGCTCGACTACGTCCGCGACTTGGCCGCAAGAGGCATCTTGAGGTTGCCCCAAACCACCGCCCAGATCGGAATCGGCTCGGCCAAGGTCACCATGACCCTCACCGACGCCTCCAAGGGAGCGACGATCAACCTGCTTGGCACCTCGATCACCACCCCGGTAGCCGCGTCGCTGATCAAAGTCGATGGCTCCATTCTCTACCAAGGCCAGACTTACCGCCTCCAGGCGATCGTCGGGCGCGGCCTGCTCAACACCGTCTGGCAATGCGCGTTCTATGACGACAGCAGCCTCTTCACCCTCGCCAACGTCACCTCGAACAACCTCGGAACCGGCGGGGACGTGTGGATCGATGGCAACGCCACCCTCGGCAACGGCGCAAGCCATATCGGAGGAAACCTCACCGCCACCGGCACCATCCTCGCCTTCGGAGTCGCGGTCGACGGAAGTAAAACCCCGAACTCCGACGGAATCCCCTTCCCAAACGTGGACGACAAGGCCAACAACTACAAGGACGTCGCCCTCGTCAAGTACGGCAGCAACACCACGCTCAACGGATACGTCTTCCCCGCCGCCGACAGCACCACCGGATATCCCGTCGTCTACATCGACGGCAAGCTCAATATCAGCGGCTCGTTCAGCGGAAGCGGCGTGATCGTGGCCAACGACGACGTCACGATCACCGGCAACATCACCTCCACCGGCGGAGGCCACCTCGTCATCATCACGACCGGAAACATCAACGTGAACTCGTCGGTCACCAGCGTGGACGGCTACATCTACACCAAAGGAACCTTGAACATCCCCAGCTTCGCGAGCCCGACCACCTTCACCGACGGCGTCGTCGCCAACAACGCCAGCTTCGGAAGCACCGTGCGCTTCAACAACGATCCGTTCGCCACGAACAATCCGGTGGAGGCGTACAAACTCCACCTCCCCGGAGTCTGGCCCTAAGGCACCGTGACGACGGTGGTGGACGGCGAGATCGCGCCGACCCGCGCGTTGTCGAGCATCCCCTGCGCCCGAAACTCCCGAATCTCCGGCTGCCCCGCGACCAGGGGCGGGCGGGCGTCGATGTACGTCGCGGTCATCGAAACGCCGATTTGGACCCAGGGGCCGCCGTTCACGCGAGAGTCGATCGCCACCACCGCGTAGCCGCCCTTGCTCACCGCCAGCGAAACTTGAGACGCGGTCAAGGCGGTGCCTTCGATGGAAGGCGTGGTCGGGGATGGGGAAGCCGGGCCGATGATGCCGTAGCGTTCGAGGATCGCATCGGTGATGCCGGCGGACGCTTTGATCATCGCGGCCATCTGCCGGGTGCGCGCCTCGATGGAGGCCAGTGAGCCGAGGCCGAGCGCGGGCACGACGGGGGCGGGCGGCGAGGTGGTCAAGGCCGTCCCGATCGGCCCCTCTAGAATCAAATCCTTCCATGCGGTGACGGCCTGTCGAAAATCATCGACCGCCTGGATGAAGTTGACGATCAAGGCCACGTTCGTCGAGTCAATTCCCGTCTGGGTGACGAGCCCTGCCGTCAAACCATGGGCGGTGCCGTCGATAACGGCTTGCGCAGCGAAGTTGGCGTGCCAGGCGACGCGGGCGGCGAGGGAGGTCGGATACCAGTCGATAGCCATTTCGTATCGGTTATAAACTATTCGCCCGAAAGATGCAAGCGACCGCGCTGGACCGCCGGCGGTGTTGCAGTGGACGCCGCTCACGCTGGCTCAGCTCTTCGGGATCAAGCCTTACGTAGACGCCGCTGAGAATCACTACGCTTGCGCCGAGTAATCAAGGCCAGCCCCACACCTAGTCCGGCCCACGTGCTTGGCTCGGGCGTCGGGCTGATACCGGCAACGATCGCGGCGTGGAAAGAGTTCGCGATCTTCGCGTAACCGAGATTGTTGGGGTGGAAGTCGTCGTGAAGGTCGGTCATGAAGTCGAACCCGTCGAACACGTCGGCATAGATGACACTTCGGCCCTGCGCCTTTTCCTCGCCAGCCATCGTGTGGATCAGGTTATTCATCATCGGGTCCCAGTCCTGACGCAGCGTATTCGGCTCGAAGGAGGCCGGAAGGGAGGCCCAGACGACGCGAGTCGAGGGGCCGAGTCCATAGATCGTGTTAAAGAGCGTCGTGTACTCCGAACGCATCGTTGCCTCGTCTCGAAGCCCTTCATTTGTGCCAGCCATGAGCAAGATGGTGTCGGGGTTGTCGCGTGCGATCCAATCTTGAATCTTTCCTGATGTGGGGTCGCTTGCATTCCCTTCGTACAAGTGGAACACTCCCCAGCCGGTGTGCCCTTCATGCGCAGTTACGGGCCTATCGTGAGATTGGCCGACATAGGTGAACGAATCGCCGTCGGCGGTGAGCATCGACCCTAGTAGTGAGCGATAGCCCTCCGGCAGCCCATAGAGTTCCCCGGCTCCGCCGACCGTGATCGAATCACCGACGCACATAACCTTGCCCAGGTCAACCGCGCTCGCCTCGCAAGCAAGCGCCGACAACAACAAAACGTATTTTCCTCGCATCCCACTGACAATCTATCGCATTGGCGTGAATTGTGACAGGCAATCTTGCCAGAACAATAATGACCATCTACTCGCGGCTACTATGGATTCTCGGCCTCCTCCTGGCCACCCTCGCCCACGCCTCCGATCAGGTCGTAAGGCCGCCGGCGCGCGGGGACGGAGGGACGGCGACGAATGGCGGATCGCCGCCCGCCGCCGCCGACCGCTAGCAATCCGCCGCGAATTGCCGGCAATCCGCGAAAGACCGCCGGCGATCCGTCACCGTCGCAGGCGGTCCGCGCCCGATTGCCCGCCGTCCGAGAGGGACTGCGGGCGGGCGGGCCCTCCTTGCGCTTGCCCACTCTGAGAACGGCCATCGTAGCCGGCATGCGGCCGGGCCCGGCGTTCGACGGCTCTCCCGGGTCGATTTCGTCAACTAGGGCAGGTTGGATCTGCGAGTTCGATGGGTTCGCGCCCTTCTCTTTACTGATCGCCGGCGGAATCCCCGCCGCCGCCCTGCGTCCCGGCAGGCTGGCTCATCGAGCCCGCGACACTCCGAGCCTTGCCGATCGCCGCTTGTCCCACGCTTCCCCCGCTATCCCCAAAGTCTCCGCCCTGAACGGGTGAAACCGCCCCTGCGCCTGGAACGTAAGGGGTTCCGGGAACGGGATTCCCGCCTCCCCCGCCTTGCAAGGAAGCGGTCTTCGTCGTAGCGGAGGGCGAGGGCGCCGCGGGGTCATCCTTCTTGGCGCAGCCGACCGAAGCGGCCACAATGACGAGAACGAACAGCCATCGCATGTGTTATAGGATAGCGTAGGCCCGGCGATATGAAGCGACCCCTCTACCTTTCCCTGGCCTTCGCCGTCCTCGCAGGATGCGGATCTCCGAAACCGAAGCCTGCGCCCGCCCCCCGCATCAACCTGTCGCAGGTCGTCGCGCCCTCCCCCACACCGACCGCGCCGCCTGTCTCGCCGCTGGATATCTACGTCCAGAAGCGGCGCGACCTCCAAGTTCGAGACA
>JBBSFL010000051.1:0-13617 GCA_038238735.1 Fimbriimonadales bacterium
CGCATTCACAAACCTCGCAACCGCGCCGGTGATGAATTTCACCAACGTGACAATCCCGACGTTCGCAAGCCTCAGCGTCAACGCCCCTTCGACGCCCGGCACCCTCTCCGTCATCGACACTCGCTTCTTCTCGATGGCTTATCGAGATGGCCGGGTGGTCATGAGCCACAACGTGGCCGCGACGGGCAACTCGACGACCCGCGCGCGGTGGTACGAAGTCAGCACCAACAACTATCCGACCTCCAATCCCACCCTCGTCCAGTCTGGAGAGCTCCTAGGCCCGAGTCCCGCCGTGTATCACATGCCTGCCGTGAACCGAAACGGTTACGGTGACATCGCCGCGATTTTCACGCGCAGCAGCACCACCATTCCCGCCGACGCGATGGCCGCTGGACGCAAGGTAGGAGATCCTGCTGGATCGATGGGAGTTCCCTTCCTCCTCCAGTCCAGTGCAGGGACTGGCTATGGCAGTTCCAGTACGAACCGATGGGGCGACTACTTTGCGGTGTCCGTCGACCCGGTCGATGAGGCCACTTTCTACGGCGTTGCGATGGTCGGGAATTCCACAGGCGGTTGGCAAACGATCGTCAACTCTTGGACGATCACTCCTCCGGCCCAGTTGAGCACTGTAACGTTCAACAACTCAACGGTGATCGGTGGTGCGAACGCGACTGGGACCGTCACTCTCGACAGTCCTGCCCCGAGCGGAGGCTACACAGTCACCTTGTCTCTCCCTGGCGGCACGCCCGCCACCGTTCCCGCCTCCGTAACCGTCCCTGGCGGCGCAAGTTCCGCGAACTTCATCCTCGCGACCTCGACGGTAACGGCGAACACCAACGTGACCGTCACCGGCACCCTCCGCACCGTCTCCAAGACTGGAACCATCACCGTCATACCACCGCAGATCGTGGGCCACGTGAATCTGGGCGAGTACGGCGGAGCGATTGCGGGCATCCCGATTACGATTCAAGTGCGCCAAGCCGGCACAGGAACCGTGCTCGACACGATCTCGACGACTCTCGATGCGATCGGCAACTATTCGGTCCCTACAGGCAGAACCGGAACCTTCGATGTTGCCCTCAAGGCCTTCCATTGGCTGAGAAGCGTTCAGTCGAACGTCACCTTCGACGCTCTCGGGGCCACCGGAATAAGCTCAACTCTCACCAACGGCGACGCCGATGGCGATAACCAAGTGGGTCCGAACGACTTGAACGTCCTCCGCTCCGCCTTCGGTTCCACTCCCACAAACGGCCCGTGGAACCCAATGGCGGATCTCGACGGTGACAACGCAGTCGGCCCGTCCGACCTCAATATCGTTCGAAATCACTTCGGACTCGCCGGAGGTTAAAACGGCTTCGCAATAGTTTGGATCACCGCCCGCAACCTACGGAACCAACCAGAAACAACTGGGTGCACCGAAGATACGTTGACATCCGTCTATAGGTTATGCCTCGGACGCTGCTCATCGGCCACGCCGGAGTGTCTTGGCGCGAGTGGCTCAAGGCAAATCGAAAAGGTCGAGACCTTCTCCTCCTCGATCCGGCCGATCCCAACTTTGGAGCGCCCGGGAGACTAACCCTGTGGCGAGGCGAAAAGCTGCTTGCCACCCGGTTCTTTGGGTCGCTCGACGCCCTCCGCTCGCCGCACATCGTCGCGGCTGTTCTCGCGGAATTTCTCAGTATCGCCGGCGAAGACGTTTTGATCCAGCTCGCGCCTTATCGCCCAACTCCGTTGGGACACCAACTGTTGCTCCTCCTCGCCGCCCAAGCGAAGGCCGACACCATACTTCTGGCGAACGGGACCAACGCTCCCTGCAACGCCTTCCCGATCGGCCCCGAGGATGTGGCCCTCGAGCCCGCCTTCCCCGCGATGGTCCAGACCGCCCAGCGCAAGGCGCAGTGGCTGAAGATGCTGGAATCCTGCCGCCCCCACGAGGTCGACCTGCGACAAGTCTGCATCGAGGGTGCCCGGCTCGGCAGTGGACAGAAGCTAGACCCAATGAGCATGATGCGGGGCGGTATCGAAGAAGCTCACCACGCCGAGCTGATCGGGTCCAGCCTCTTCGTCGTGTCCGACGATGAACCGGAAGACCAGGAGGTCGCCCGGGCGCTAGACGACCTCAACGCAAGTCGGGCCTTCTTCGTCACGCCCTCAGCTTATGAGGGTCTCCTCTGCTCTTTCGCCCGAAACAACGGAGAGGACTTCGGCTACGGCATGATCCAGCGCATCGACTTCGAGGCCGGCATCGCCCATATCCTCAACACGGCGGAAACTCCCGCCCCCGTCCGCATCCTCCGAATAGGCTCGCTGCGCATCAACGAGCGCGGCTCCGAGCTCGGAGAAACCCGCCCTTGGCAGGTATAACCGCCCTATGCGGCTCTACCTCATTCGGCATGGCCAAACCGAATGGAACACCAACGGCCGAGCCCAGGGCCACACCGACATCCCGCTCGACGCCACCGGCCTCCATCAAGCCGCCTTACTGGGAGAGCGCTTCTACAACGAACCGCTCGAAGCCGTCCTGACCAGCGACCTTCAAAGAGCGATCCAAACCGCCGAACCCATCGCCGATTCCACGGGCGCTCGACTCGAAAAGCTGCCCGCCCTCCGAGAGCGAGGCTTCGGGGATTGGGAGGGAAAGAACTTCGCGGAGATCTCCGCCGGACTAGCTGCCAGCGCGCAAGGTCGATACGATTTCGCACCGCCCAAAGGCGAGAGCTTCCGCCAGGTCTGGGAGCGCATCCGACCCATCGCCGACCGGCTTCTAAGGGCTAAAAACCCAATCGCCGTTGTCACCCACGGGGGCGCGCTGTCACTGCTCCTCGCTCAGCTTCTTGCCGCCCAAATCGAGGTCTCCGGCTCTTTTCGGTTTGCCAACACATCGGTCACCGAGCTAGGCCGCCTCCCCGACGGCCGCTGGCATCTCGCGAAATACAACGACACCCGCCACCTCGAGTCTATTCACGACCTGGAGAACGCCCTCGTCGGGAGCATCGATGGCTCCAGCCGCTAACCTAAAGGAGCGCGGGCTACAGCCCGCATCGGGGCCATGGACTTCAGTCCGTCCGGTGAAAGCTTGAAATCCCTCGCCAAAGCCTGGCCCTGCGCGGGAAGTGCCATCCTCCTCCTCGCCGCCTTCCCGCCTTTCCATCTCTCGCTACTTGTCTTCGTCGCCCTAACTCCATGGCTCGCTAGCCTCAAAGAGCCGGACGCAAGAGGCTTCCGCTCCGGCTGGACTTTCGGCTTCGTCTACATGCTCGGCCAGATGTTCTGGCTGCTTCCTTTCGTCTCAAAGTGGACCCATTCGGTCCCGCTCGCCATCATTCCGTGGATCCTCGCCGGTCTCATCACGGCCCCCTTCTTCGGCCTCGCCGGCTGGCTCATCAAGCTCTGCTGGAAGAACGATTGGCCCTGGCTCATCCCCGTCGTCTGGACCGGCGTAGAGGTCTTGCGCTCCTATTTCCCCGTCCTCGCCTTCCCCTGGGGCCTCGCCGCCACGCCCCTCGCCGACTTTCCCGCCCTCATGGGCCTCGGACACTACGGCATGATCTTTTTCGCCTCGGCCTGGTGCATTCTTCCCAGCGTGGCCCTTGCTCAAGCCATGTCGGGCCAGAAGTTCGTCGAGTGGCGAACGAGCGCGATGCTTTTCGCCTTCGGGCTCGCCATCTCGGTCGTCTACTGGAGCCTTCCCGAATCCGGTGAAGCCAAGACGATCCTCATCGCCCAGCCCGGCGCCGACCTCGCCTTCGGAGACCCCCAAACCGAAGCCCCAAGGCTGAAGGAAGCGATCGACCCGATCCTCGCCCAAGCGCGCCTCAGCAAACCGGACTTGGTCCTCCTGCCAGAAGGTGTCGCGGGGGAAAACGCAAGCTTCCCGCCCGATCCGCCCTTCCCCATCGACCCGCACGTCCCCGTCTTATTCGGCGGAGTTCGCGACGACGGAACCCATCGCTACCAAACCGCCTTCGGCTTCGACGGAAAGTGGACGTACGCGGACAAGACCCGCCTCGTCATCTTCGGAGAATTCGTCCCCGGACGCAACTGGATCCCCTTCCTCTCGGCCTTCAACCTCCCCAGCGGCGACCTCGACGCTGCCAAGGAGATCAAGGCGGTCGACGTCAACGGCATCCGCACCGGTCCACTGCTCTGCTTCGAAGGCCTCTTCCCCGACCTCGCTTTTCGCCAGGCGACGAACAAAGCGCAAGTCATCGCGATCATGGCGATCGACGACTGGTACATCGGCACGAACGCGCCTGAACAACTCGCCCAGGGCGCGCCCTGGCGAGCCGTCGAAGCGGGCCTCCCGGTCGTCCGATCCGCCTCGACCGGCATCTCCCTCGCCACCGACGCCCGTGGCAACATCCTCGCCAAAGCCCCAATGGGAATCCGCCGAGCCCTTCCGGCAAGGGTAGTCCTTCCAAGTACTCCCCAATTCTTCCCCCTCGCCCCAATCTTCCCGATGCTCGCGCTGCTAAGCCTGATAGGCGTACCCATCGCGGTTCGGTTGAAGAGAAAAAAGAGCGGCCTAGTTGACTAGAGCGCACTATAGCTCCCAAATCCGCCATTTAAGGAGCCGACTCACCGATCTCAGAAACCGCATTTTCTCCGCCATGATCATGCCGATTCAGGCGTCAAAACAAAAGTCTAGAGTTACTACTTGGCATTTTAAAGGCGGAAACCTCACAAACTGCTTTATCCTTTTAAGGGCAATTGATTTTCATGGTTAAGGTTGAGGAGACGATTCAAAGACTGCGGGAGAAAGCCGATCATCCGGCGACTCCCGCGAGCGAGGCCGACACGTGCCGCCGAATGGCCGCCAAGCTTGAGATCAAGCACGCGATTCCCGCCAACGCTACCCGCGACCGAGTAAGAGAAGACGCCTTCGGCGATGCCGGCCGAATAGCGAACGCCCGCAGCCACGCCGTCGGACAGGCCTTTCGTGAGTACGGAGTCGACTTCGATCCCACCCGATGGGCTCAATCATACGACCGCGCCGTCCAGGCTCAACGCAACTCGAAAATCAAGTTCGACCCGTATCTCGCCTTCGAGCACACGCGCAATCAATACGACGCCGACCGCGAGACTGACATTCGCCAAGAGCGTGACGAAGAAGAAGCCGCCGACCGCCTCACCGCGATGAGCGACCTCGATCTCGGCGGCGAACTTTCACGCCTGGCTCACACCCTCCTGGAACTCCAAACCAAAGTTGCCGACGTCAAGGACAGCAGTGCGCGCTCGTTCCTATTCACCCGACTCGCCGCCCGAGACGCCCAAAAAATGCAGGCCAGAGTCGAGCGACAGTATCAGGTCACGATGAAGCGATTCCGCCAGATCGAAGGCGAACTCGAGCGCAGGGCCAACCCACAAGCCGAAGCCGAACCGGCCCCGCCCGCGGAAGAACCGATCCAGTACCGCTTCATGGCCAACCCGTCCCCAGCCTAAGGCCTCAGGCGATTCCCTTCGTCAGTCCGCCGTCCACCAGCAAATTCGTCCCGCTGATATACCCGGCGGGCTCCGAGCACAGAAACACGATCGCTGCGGCAATCTCGGAAGCATCCGCCAAGCGCCGAAGCGGAACCGAGGCCGCCGTCTGATCCAGCGCCTCCTGCTGCGAAATCCCGCTCGAAGAAGCGCGGATATCTGCAAGATGACGCTGCCGATCGGTCAGCGTGTGGCCGGGCAAAACGCAATTCACCGTCACACCGCCAGGCCCGTACTCCAGCGCCTGCAGCCGGACCAAGGCCATCAACCCCGCCCGCAGCGTCGAGGAGATCGGCAAGATTGGATTCGGTTCCTTCGCGACCAGTGAAGTGATGTGCACGATCCGACCCCATCCCGTCGCCGCCATCTTCGGCTGAACCAATCGAGTGAGGCGAACCACGTTCATCAGGGTGTTATCGAATCCCGCCTGCCATTGCTCGTCCGTGATCTCATCGACCTTCCCCGCCGGAGGCCCGCCCGTGTTCGTCACTAGGATCGAAGGCGAGCCCAAGTCAGCCACCGTCTGATCCACCCACCAAGCCAAATCGTCCGAGCTTCCCACGTCCGCCACATAGGTTCGCGTCTCGTCGCTGATCTCTATCGCGGCTCCGGCCAAAGTCGCCTCCGTCCGCCCGCAGATCGAAACCAAGCACCCCTCGGCCGCCAACATCTTCGCCGTAGCCAGCCCGATCCCCTTGCTACCGGCCGCCACCATAGCAACCTTCCCCGCCAGTCCCAGGTCCATGCGAGTTAGATTACTCGCGGCTGCCGCAAGGCCTAACGCCGCAACGCCTCAACGCCGATCTGAAGGGATGTAAACTGAGCACCGGCCAAACGGAGAGGTGGCGGAGTGGTCGATCGCACCTGTCTTGAAAACAGGCAGCCAGCAATGGCTCGCGGGTTCGAATCCCGCCCTCTCCTCCACTTCCATTTCGGCAAGGTTTAAGAGCTGTCGAGTCCCCGCCCGCCCAGAACACGTCGGTAAAACATGCGGGACCCTCGACTAAGAGAGTATCGAATCGGTTGCTCCCTGCAGTTTCTGTGGATTCCCCCGACGCTCCTCGTTTTCGCGACGCCCCGAAATGCTTACATTATCGGGGTCGGTTTCAACACTATCTTCGTTGCAATGTTTTTGTCGACGATCATTGCCGTTGTTTGGCTGATGAGGAATCGCCTGGCACCCGACGTCAATCGCGCCAAAATGATGCTCGGCCTTGCGTTCAACGCCCTGATGCCCGTTCTCGGCTACCTCCTAATGTTGAAATTCGCCTCGATCCCGTAGACGATCCAAAACTCAGGAGTCACGATTCGCAAAAGACCGGTTGACAAACTCTCGACTTCTTCCCGTAAGAGTAGATGTATCCACTTTTTGGAATTCGAAACGTCTTCAACCGCCAATCCTCGACCGTCGCCGGCGACGCTTGGACCAAGTTTTCCGCCTCCGGCTCTAGCCGGGCCGGCGTCGAAATCCGCAACGCCGATCCGACCCTGAAACTCTGGGTGAGGCGAGTCGAGAGGGGCACTAGCGCCCCAAGTGCGCCAGCCGGGCCGCAGGACGCCGACTTCGCCATCGATCCCGACACCACACTCGCCCTCGGTTACGCCGATTCGGTCGACATCTACCTGGCCAATAGCTCCGGCAGCGGGACGACCTCGAAGTTCGTCGTCAGTGAGGTGGCGTTTTGATGGGTCCCCAATGGATCGGCCCGGAAGGCAGCGCCCCCCAACCTCCCCACCTCCGCGAGCGATTCGCCGCCGAATGCTATCTCTACTTCAGCGGGTCGACTACGCTCTCGAACGGAACCCAGACCAGCGCCGGTTTCCGAAGTGTCTACACCGCCCTGACCGACTGCAGCCAAGTTCGGTGCCTTTACGGAAATGGCGTTCACGGTTCGACCGGACAATACTTCGGAGACAACGCGGCCGCCGCCGACGTGTCTCTCAAAGTCTCGTTCGAAACCGCCAACAACCTCTGCCAACCCCTTAGCGGCGCGGGAGCCGGAGGCACCTTCACCCTCGCTCCCGGTGCCACGGCCTGGACCCCTGCCGCGGGCCGCAGCGTCCTCGGGGGATCGAACTTCGCGATCCGAGACTTCGTGTCCGTCGCGAGCGGCAAGAAGTGGTACTACACCCGCGCCCAGAACGCATCCGACGGCGGCAGCGACGCCGTCATGCACGCCTCGGGTGCCGTCTCTTCGGGCGCCGATATCACGGGAAACATCTGGACTGCGACGAGCTACAACAACGGACTCGGCGGATCGAGCTCGCAGCATTGTCCCTTGGCGGTGGTCGCCATCCAGGCGAAGCCGAAGGCGATCATCGCCTCGCGGGGCGATTCCGTGCTGAACGGCTCCGGCCCCGCGGATGGCTTGAGTTGGGTTCAGAAAGCCGTTGCCGGTTCGTCGACCATCGCCCACGCCTACAAGGCCTGCATCCCTGGCTCGACCCTGCAGAACGTAGACCTCTACGACCAGATCGGCCCGACCCTGGCGCAGTTCGCCGATTATTGGGTCATTCAGCTTCAGAACGACCCGTTCAACGGTGTGACGCTCGCCGACATGAAGGTATCCCTCCTCTCGCAGGTCCGAGGCTTTAGCCTCGGAGGCGCCCGCCGCGTCATCGTCGCCACGTCCCTTCCCCGCACCACCTCCTCGGACTCCTGGGCGACGGCTGGCAATCAATCGACGGTCGCCGGAGAAACCGCGCGAACCGGCCTCAACGACTGGATTCGAGACACTTCAGCCACCGGCGCAAAGGCGCAATCGGGAGGCCTCATCTGGATGGTCGTCGACCCGTGCTCCGGAGTCGAAGTGAACGCCGCAAATGCCCTCACTCAAAACGGAGGCCGCTGGATCGCCAACGCCGCTGCCAACTACGCCACCGCCGACGGGATCCACCCAACTAACGCCTCCCGAGACCTATCCGCCGCATGCCTCCCAGTCGCCGCGTTGAGCGTCTTCTAACCCTCCGCGCGAAAGGCCGCAAACGCCGCGAGACCGTAACCACCGCCTCTCGCCTGTCGAGATGGATCGTGCTTGATAGGGGGAGGGATTGTGAGCTTGGGAACAGGGGAGCCCCCTGGGATGACTCAGATGCATCTAAACCATCATCAGTTGTTGTTGGTCTTCAGGGCCGCAACGCCCCCAGAGACGTAAGGCCCCCCCCTTGGGATCGGGACGGGACGGCGGGACGTGGCAAGTATCTCGGACCCACCTGCAACCCAAAGAGCGCCCCTAGCCCTGCTGATAGGCCTCGATCTGCGCCTTCAGCTCGTCGTCCCGATTTCCGAGCTGCTGCAATAGCCGCGCCGCTTCCGCCTCCTCGGCGTCCCCGGGCTGTGGGTACTCCCGCTGCAAATGCCGAAAGGCGGTGCGAATCTCTCCGACAGAAGCCGCCACGAAATCCCCGTCCCGATTTCGGGTCGCGCGCGGAGTCGGTGAGGGAACAGGAACCCTATCCGCTTCGATCGCCGTGGCCCCCTCCGCCCGCACAACTGGGTCGGCCGACACCACCCGTGAAGGCGTCCGGCCCTCCTCGTCGATCTGCACCGGATTCCGAGCCACGATCGAGATCGCGATCAGGATCGCCCCTACCACCGAGCCCAAGATCAGGAACCAAAGAAACGCCCGCGCCACCGCGAGCTTCGTCTCGGGCTTCATCAGGGGAGCCCGGGGAGGAGGCGGATACCACTGCGGCAGGCCAGGCGGCAAGTTCGGAACGTGCGGAGACCCGTAAGTTCCCGGCTGCGCGTAGGGATTGTAAGGATAAGTTGGCGGGGCAGGAGGCTGAGCCGCGTAGGGGTTGTTCACCGGCGCTTGCCCGTACTGGTACGTAGGCGGAGCCGCCGTCGACCAAGGGTTGAAGGGTGCGACGGACTGGGTTTGCCCAAGGGCGGGCGGGTCGGGCACTCGATCCGAAGCAGCCAGCACATCTAGCATCTCCTGCGCGTTCGAGAACCGCATGGACGGCGTCTTGTCCAGCGCCTTCAGAATCACATGCTGCAACGCCGGCGACGCCTGGGGAGGTGCGTCGGGCTGCTTGTTCATGATCGCGTAGGTGATGCTCACCACGCTATCCCCGGCATAGGGCTTCTGCCCGGTGATCATCTCGTAAAGCAGCACGCCCACCGACCACAGATCGCTTCGCTGGTCCAGCTCCTTGCCGACGACCTGCTCCGGCGACATATAGGAAGGCGTCCCGAACACCTGCCCATCCATCGTCAGGTTCGGCTGGAATGTGAGCCGCGCGATACCGAAGTCGGTGATCTTGATCTCGCCTGAGGAGAGAAGCTGGATATTGTCGGGCTTGATGTCGCGATGGATGACGCCCTTAGCATGGGCATGGCCGAGCCCTTTCAAAATCTCGGTTGCGATCTTCACCGCCTGCTCGGGCGGCAGAAATCCCTTGGTGTCGATCTCGTTCCTCAACGTGTGGCCGTCGAGATACTCCATCGCCATGAAGTGCCGGTCCGCCTCCTGGCCGTACTCGTACACCGTCATGATGTTCGGATGCGCCAAAGTGCCCACGGCCTGCGCCTCGCGCTTAAACCGGCTAACCCGGTCGTCGAGCTGGGGCCCACTCGTTCCACGCGGCATGGACAGTTCCTTTAGCGCAACCCGCCGGTTCATCAGGGGATCGTAGCCCTCGTAAACGATGTCGTTCGAGCGCGCAATCTCCCGGATGATCTGGTATTTTCCGAGCGTGGTGGGAATAGAAGACATGAGCCGGCCGCTATCTCTATTGTAGGTGACGCCGACGATGGGCGAGAGTGATCATTAGCCTAACGGCGTCTCTGGGAAACGATGGGATGATTGATGAACTTGAAGGAACCCCGGATCGTGGAACTCCTCACATCAGCTGGCATTTGGAATCCACATGTAGCTGATCGTTAATCTTGATCCTCCCCCTTCAACCCCCGTCGCAGATCGTTCTCCGTTCACGACGTCTCCCCCGTCCATCATTCATCGCTGCCCTCCCCTTCTTTGTCGGTTGAAGCGCAATCTCCCCGCGACCCGAACGAATACGCCAGACCGATCCGTTAGGATCAGTAGAATCACCAGCATGGCTCCCGCCGCGTGAGTGGAAACTTATAGCTGGGAGCGTCGGCGTCCTGCCACCAGATTCGGAATCGACACCCAACTTGCATTAACAGCCGGAATCCGTTACAAAGACATGTTGCTGCGAAGACTGTTGATCCTCACCGTGCTCACGATCGCGGCCTTCGGGCACGCGTCCGTCGCGTATTACAGGAGCTACGGACCCCGGAGCGTCACCCGGCTCGCCCGACCCACGATCACCTGGGAGGTCTGGCCCTCTGAAGGCGGCAAGGTCACCGGCTGGGACATGCGCATCAACGGCAAGAAAGTTCGCGCCGCCTATGTTGCCGACCGCCGCGAGCTCCAGTTCAAACCCGAAGACGCCTTTGCCCCTGGAGACTACGACGTCTCGGCCAAGGTCATCGTCGACGGTTCTCTGACCGTCACTCGCGCCTGGTCTTTCAAAGTTTCCACCAACACAATCTCCCGACTGCCAGCGCCGACCGAAAGGCAGCAGGAGCTTCTCGACGACATAAACAGCCTGCGCGAGACACTGGGCCTTGGTCCCGCGAGTTTAGACGACCGCCTCGACGCCTCCGCGTCTGCCCACTCGTCCTACCTACGCCGCAATCACGTCTCGGGCCACTTCGAACAAGAGGGCGATCCCGGGTTCACCGGCAACTCGCCCGGCGACCGGATGGAGGCCTTCGGCTACTTCGGATCGAGCTACGAAGACGTCTGCACCGGCTCAAGTACGATGCGCGAGGCGGTGAAGATGCTGTATGACGCGCCCTACCACCGCATCCCCTTCATGACTCCGGGCGAGGTTCTCGTCGGCGGAGCCTACGAAGACGGCGACCTGACGCTCCAGTTCGGCATGACCGAGGCGACCAAGATAGTCGTCTCCCCAGCTCCAGGCGAATCTAACATTCCCCTAAGCTGGAACCAGACCGAGAACCCGAATCCTCTCCGCATGCATGGCATCCGCGGCGAGATCGGCTACCCGATCGTCTTCACCTCCTTCGGAGTCGACGAGCCGATCAAGGTCTCAAAGGCGACCTTGAAAGACGAAGACGGCAACGTCGTCCCAACCCTCCTGAGTTCTCCGGCAAACGACGACCACCTAGACAACGCCGCCCTCGTGCTCCCGAGAGCCGCCCTCCGTCCAGGCACCACCTACCGGGTCGAGATCAAAGCCACCGACGGTGGAGGCCGCGACATCTCCAAGTCTTGGTCGTTTCGAACGCGGGGCTAGTGAGTCGATCTAACCTAGTCGCGCTTGTTGTACACGGAAGGATCGGCCGTGCCGTCCTCGATTTTGAACTGCCGAGGAGTGACCCAAGTGATCACGTTCTTGGCTTCCTTGCCGACCTTGAACATCTTTACGAGTTGGTCCCGGTAGTTGTCCTTGACCTTCTGGTCATTGCCGGGAATTCCGATAAGCTGAAGATCCTGGAAAGTCGTATAGAGATTGCCACCATCCTCTCGCCACACCCCGGTGATCACCATCTTTCCACCGAGGAAATCCAGGCTCGCATCTTCCAGGCGCAAGGTGCCATCGGCGTTCAATCGCATGCCGAGGTCCTGCCGAGACTTCATCGTCTTTTGAGACGTGATCCACGTTCCAACGAACTTGCTCTGACTCGAGGATCCGGCGCCAGCCGGAGGGCTCCCAGCGGAATCGCAGCCGGCAATAAGCCAGGTGATGCACAGCATCAGAAGGATCACACGTCGCTTGATCATAGCCACCGAAACTATATCACTCGGGCGCGGCTAGCCGCCAATAAGCGACAGGTAACGCTTAAAGCCGAACCAAACTTCATCCTGCGTAGCATAGATCTGATCTTCAGGAAGCTCGAATCCGAATTGACCCGTATCGCGAAGCTCGATTCCGAAAGCAGGCGCCCGCCAAGTCGCGTAGGCGTAGTCGTTGGACGTGCCGGACGCGACATAAAGTATATGCGAGGTCTGTCCGGCAGTATAAGTCACGCCGAACTGGTTCATTTCGGACTTAACCTGCTGCGCGATGGAGTCCAGCGCGGCAGCGTCAGGAGGGACGATTGCGGTGTAGCCCCAGGGCTCCAGCACCAGTTGGGAGTAACTGTGGTAGTCCATGAATCCGCCGAAGCGGTTCACGGTCTGCATGAGCGTGCGGATCGCCTGGCTCTCAGGCTCGCTGAACGCCGCCGTCCCGCGGTACACGTCAGAGGATTGACTCCCGCTGCTGCCGTCGTTCCCGCCAAAACCGGTCTCGAAGTTTCGATTGATGTCGACCCCAAAACTACCGCCAGAGTTATGCCGGCGGTTCTTTCTCCACAAACGGTTGGTCGACCAGGTGTAGCGATATCCGTCCGGATTAGTGATCGGCACGATCCATACGGCTTGGTTCCCCATAAACAGCGTCGGCTGTGGGGTGGTCAGGCCATTGACGATCATCTTCGCGATGTGCATCACGCTTGCGCCGGTGATCCACTCGCGGGCATGAATGAGGCCCTCTATGACGATACTCTTCGGACCCGCGCTATTCAGGGAAATCGGCTGACCGAACCGGTAAGCCCACATTGTCTCGCCATTGATGGAAGTCCCAATCGACTGCCGGGAGATGAGGAATGGATACTGTGCGCGGAGGTTTTCGAAAAAGGCCAAAATCTGGTCCGCATTGTAGTAGTGCAACCGGTAGTCGTCAATGACACGGGGCTGGAAATGGGGATGCCGCCGTTCATAATTCGTCGGATCCTCCAAAGCCGATATCGTCGTGTAGTGGAATCGCCCCCGCTGCAGCGTCGCCCAGTCCTTCGGTCCGACCGCGACATCCGTCGTTCCAAGACGCGGAATGCATTCCAGCAGGCTCAGATCTGTCGACTCCAACTGCCGCAGAATGGCTGGCGTCGGAACATCAACGCGAACTCGGTGCCACCCAGATTGGGACTGGCTCATAAGGGCAAGCGATACAAGAGAAGCAAACATGATTGAAGTTTCCGGGACACAAGAATATGGCACAGGAAGCAGTCAACTCCTATCGTTGGAGTTGTAGACGGCGGCTCTCATACCCGGATGGCGGTGTGCTCGGTGCTTCGACTCTGATCAGCAAGACTTGGCA
>JBBSFL010000052.1:0-13568 GCA_038238735.1 Fimbriimonadales bacterium
ATAGTCCTTAGCGACCCTAGCCGCGGTTGCAGGTACTGCGACGCATACATGTAAGGCACGATGCAAACCGCGCCCGCCAGCGCCAAAACATCGCCCAGCCAGCCGCTTTCTCCCGCCCGTAGAGTCCCCGGCGAACTCGCGACCGCGAACGTGCCCATCCCCGCAACGGCCAAGCCAATCCAGAACCACCTACCGGGCCGCTTGACCGGCAGCAGATAAGCCGCCAATCCGGTCCAGAGCGGACAAGTCGCGACCAACAGAGTCGACCGCCCGACCGAAACGTAAGCCAAGGAAGCGATCCAAGTGGCGAAATGCAAAGCCAGAAAAACGCCCGCCAAGGCAAGCAAGCCGAACTCCTGCCTGGATAGACGGGGCGCTTTTCCCCAGCGACGAAGCTGATAAAGCACCAAAACTCCCGACGCAAGCAGCAAACGCCAAGCCGAAAGCTCGAGGGGAGTGGCCCCCGCATCGATGCCCGAACGTGCGAAAAGCGCCGCCGAAGCGACGCCCATCACGCCAAGGATCAAGGTCGCGTAGCGCATAGCATCCTGTAGAATGCCCGCAATGCTCCTCCTGCCGCTCATCGCCTGCCTCGCCCCGCCCGCGTTTCCGACGACGACGGAGACGCTCGACGGCTGGACGCTGTACCTCGAGGCCGGCCTCGAAAAGGACCATCCCATGGAGTGGCAATCTGCTCGGCGCGAGCTCGACAAGCAGCTCTACCAAATTACAAGGGTCATCCCCAACGGCCCGCTCGAGAAGCTGAAGCAGATCCCAATCTGGATCAATGTCGATGACCAAGGCACAAAGTGCATGGCCTTCCATCCCGGTGCGGAATACCTCAGCCAGCATCGAATGAATCCGAAGATGGCCGGCGGGATCGAGATCGGCAATCTGAACTCGTTCGTCTCCTGGACCTACGAACAACCTTGGATGGTCCTGCACGAACTCGCCCACGGCTACCATTTCCGCTTCACCGACCGAGCCTTCGACAACCCGGCAATAAAGGCCGCATTCGACGCTGCGATGAAGGCGAAGCTCTACGACTCGGTCCTTCATTGGGACGCTAAGACCGTAAAGCATTACGCCGAAACGAACCAAATGGAGTACTTCGCCGAATCCACCGAAGCCTACTTCGGGCAGAACGACTTCTATCCGTTCGTCAACGCGGAGCTGAAAACATACGATCCCGTTACGTTCGAGTTGATGCGCCACATCTGGGGCGATCCGCAGAAACGCCCATAAAGCTATCCTGAGTGCATGAAATCGATCTTCTTCGCGCTTGCCCTCACTCTAAATGCCTACGCAGGTGCCCAGGCCTACCGCAGGGCCGAAATCCAGAAAATTGGGCGCAGCCATCTCCAGGTCGTGGTCCCGACGTTCATGCCGAAGGGCTACCGCGAGAACAAGATGGATTTGAACGACCACTCCGTCGAGGACGAGGATTTTAACGTGTCCTTCACCAATCGAAAGGACGGGGTGATCACGATTCAGATGGCTTCGAGCGGCATCGGAGATATCATCTTCACCCTCGCCGACGGCAACACGGTCGAACCGACCTCGACGGCTATGATCCGCACTAAGTTGCTAGGGAAAGTGGCGGTGGATCGATACGATTCCAAGATCATCCACGACTTTCACTTCGACTGGATCGATTTAGGGACCAATCACCACCCCCGATTCATCCTTGTGCATGGTGTGAGTGTCACCAAGGCGGATGCCCTGAATTTCGTCAAGGGACTCCGCTGGCTCAACGCAAAATAGCCCGCCGGCCTAGGGCCGACGGGCTGAGGTCTTACGTGCCGTTTACTTCCAGCGCATCATGTCGTCGCTCGTGATCGGAGTGACGAACTGGCTGCGCTTGATGACGAGAAGAATCGCGTGCTGCGCACTCTCGGTCAACGTCGGCCAAGTGCTCTCGATTACACCGCGCTCATTATCGGTGACGCCCTTCATGAGAAGCATCATAGCGTCCCAGTCGGTAATGTCCTTCTTGCAGCGATCCTGGTAGGACATCGCATACATGGACTCGCCAGCCATCTGCTGGTTCTCGGAGCCCATCTCGGTGCTCTGCCCCGGGGTCCAAACGACTCCATTGTTCCAGTGTGCGCCGTTAGCGTCAGACGCTCGATTGATCGCGCGGTAATAGAGATCCTCGTAGCTGCCCGGAAGCAAGTTCAGACCATGGGTGATTTCCCATTGATCGGATGCATTCACTGTGTGGCAAATTCGCCACATGGCTTCTTTGTCAGCGTTCCACTTGTGATCCATTTCGCTGGCAAGGGCGCCGCCGACGCACATTGTCATGGCTATCGTTAAGCATGCTAGTTTTTTCATTTCTTCTCTCCTTGGGCTTCAAGAGCCGTTGGGTGCGGAGTCCGCACCGTTTACAGGCATTGGAAGAATTTGGCTTGACGGATGTTTCCAAATACACTACTAAATGTTTGCCGGTCAAGAAAGGTTCAGATGAGGAAGGACTTCCCGCAGCGAATTGATCGTGATGTCGGGCTCAGCAGCACCAATGGGCAGGGACTCGGGCCGAGCCTCTTCCGCCGCAGTGCTGGGAGGGACATCGGTGGGCCTGCGAATCCAGGCGGTCCGCCAACCGGCATTGATTCCCGGCGCGATATCGTGACCATAGGAATTGCCCACAAACAAGATTTGGTGTGGATCCAAGCCGACGGCGGCTTGAGCTTGGTGGAAAACCTCGATCAAGGGTTTCCCCCGCCCCATCTCACCCTCGATGAAGACATGCTCGATAAAGCGATCCAGCTGGAGGGTCGTGAACTCTTGCCGCTGGACGTCTGCGGGACCGTTTGTGATCAAGCCGAGTTGGAAACGGGGCTTCAGGAGTTCGAGGACCTCCTCCGTCTCTTCGAACAAGGCAAGCGCCTTGTCCCTCTCGTGTGCATATCGGTCGCTAAGCTGGCGAGCCCGAACGGGATCATCAAGTCCCAAACGAAGCAGGGTCAACCGCATCAATTCGGTGCGGCTCGGCTCTCCGAACTTCAAATAGTTCTCGTACCATCCGGTTTGCTTTAACGTCGTGCAGTAGGCCCGAAACTCGGTCGCCCAATGCTCAACCATCTTCTCCGGCGACCCAAGGTCCTGACTGAGCGCAGAGAATGTGTTGCGAAGCCCCGTCCCCGCAGCTTTCCAATAGCCACAAAGCGTGTCGTCGAGGTCAAAGTAAATCGCACGGACTTCGGCGAAGAGAGGGGGCGGCACTGCAAAGATTATGGCGTTTTCCCTTCCAAGCAATTTCGCCTGTCACAACCGGTGCCCCCAAACGCAACTCCTACTGAAGCCCCGAGCGGCTGACAAGATTTCTATGACCAAAATTGAGACAAGGCATCTTTTGCTGGGCGCGGGACTGAGCCTCGCCGCGGTGGCTTCCGCCCATCCTCTTCAAAACGGCGACTTCGAGACCGTGACTCTCACGCCGAACGACGGTTCTGGCTCGGGCTACTGGATATTCAACAATGGCCGAACGAATCTCGACAGCTGGACGATCGGCGGTAGAGCTGGGGATGTTGGAATCGATGTCGTTACGAATCCTTACAACCACGACGGCATCTTCGGTGTCGACCTGGCGGGCACGCCGGGTCCCGGCTCGATCAACCAAACCATCGACACCGTTTCGGGTCAACAATATGCGACGTCCTTCTGGGCGATGTATGCGGGCGATCCACCCTTCAGACCCTAGAGTTTGGCTTCGGCAGCAACGCGCAGACCCTGACCGTTACGACTGGCTGGCAACTGTATACGCTTTACTCGACGGCCACAGCAAGTTCGTCGAACGTGATCCTTGGCTCGTCGCTCGGCAATACGACAAACGGCAACCTCTTGGTGGATAACATCACGGTGCAGGCCGTGCCTGAGCCGATGACGCTCAGCGCATTGGGATTGGGCGCTCTGGCACTCGTGCGGCGCCGACGTACTAAGAACTAAGGGTTTCAGGCCCGCTCCTACGAGCGGGCTCCTTTAGCGCAGCCCCATGGCGCTTCGAACTTCTTCCATGGTGGCCGCTGCAACTTCGCGAGCCCGCGCGGCGCCATCGCGAAGCACGTCCTCGATCGTCGAGTCGTCGAATTCGGCTCTTCGCTGGCGCATCGGGCGCAGGAACTCGTTCAGCACCTCGGTGAGCTCTTTCTTGTTCTGCATGCAGCCGCGTAATCCAGCTCGATCCTCCTCCCACTGGGTTTGCCAGTTGGGCGAATAGAGTTTCAGGTACTGGCAAACCGCGCAGCCCTCGGGAATGCCCGGGTCGTCCTTGCGCAATTTGGTCGGTGTTGTGAATGCGCTCTTAATCTTGGCCGCCGTCTCGTCCTCGGTGTCTGATAAGTAGATGCAGTTGTCGTAAGACTTGGACATTTTGCGCATATCCAGTCCAGGCACTTTAGCCCGCGTCTCGTCTTCCGGGATCAGATATTTGTAGACCGGAAAGACCTCGCCGTACAGCCGATTGAATCGCTGGCCGATGTCGTTGCCAATTTCGAGATGGGGCGCCTGGTCGCGTCCCACAGGTACTCCGTAAGGCTTATAGAGAAGGATGTCGGCGGTCTGCAAGACGGGGTAACCGAGCAGGCCGTAAGGCTCGCGCTCGGCGCCGCCGATGTCCTGCTGCTTCTCCTTGTAGGTCGGCGTTCGTTCGAGCCAGCCCAGAGGCGTGATCATGCTGAACAGCAGGTGCAACTCGGAATGCTCCTTCACGTGCGACTGGATAAAGATCGGCGACCCGGCGGGATCAATTCCGGCCGCGATGTAGTCTTTCGCAACCTCGCGAGCATTTCGGCTCACCTCCGCAGACTCCTCGTACATCGTCGTCAGCGCATGCAGATCAGCGACCATGCAGTACATGTCGTAACCCTGATTCTGCAAATCCACCCAGTTGCGAAGTGCGCCTTCGTAGTTGCCGAGGTGCAAGCGTGGGTTGGACGAGCGCATTCCGCTCAGGATTCGTCGATTATCCATGGAGATGAAGACCTGTCAGGAATGCGAAGAGCTTGATCACGATCGGTGAATAGAATTTGCCCAGGAAATCGAGCGGAGAGCCGGCGGGCATGAGTACGAGAACCAGGAAAATGATCATTCCGGGGCCTCGATTAAATTTGTACCAAGCAAGACGCGGTCCTGGCGGGAGAAACGCTCCAACCAGCCAGTGCCCGTCGAGTGGACCAATTGGCACGAGATTGAAGCAAAACAGACTCACATTAAACAGGACCGCGAGCACGAGGAAGATCATCGTTGGGTCGGTAGAGTGCCTCAAGAGAACATCGATGACCACAGTGATCGGGACGCCTTTGCTGCCCATGTACAGCTTCAATATCAGCGTAAAGAAGACGGCTTGGGCGAGATTGCTTAGCGGCCCCGCGGCGACTGAAATGAAGTGATCCCAGCGCGGATTTCGCATCTTGCTCGGGTTCACCATGACTGGCTTTCCCCACCCGATGCCGACGCCCGTAATGCTCGAGATAACGAAGCAGATGCTCCCGATCGGGTCCAGATGCGCTAATGGGTTTAGCGTGACCCGTCCCATGTAACGGGGAGTCGGGTCTCCGGCAAGGTCGGCGAACTTGGCGTGGCAGAACTCGTGCAGCCCGATCGCCAACACCATGATGATGCAGGTCAGGAAGAAGTAGAGGGGATTGAAATTGTCCAACACTAAGCTAGGCCCTCCGGCATCACTTCACGCGCCAGCATTTCGTTCCAAGTGTCTCGGCGCTGGACCAGCGCAGGTTCTCCATTTTGTCGAAGCAGCACGGTCGCCGGGCGGGGATAACGATTGTAGTTGCTTGCCATGGAGCTGTTGTAGGCACCCGTACAGAGAACTTGCAAACGGTCGCCGGCGGCGACGTCTCCCGGAAGCTCGACGTCTTCGAACAGCTTATCGGATTCGCAATGCTTTCCGGAAACGGTGACTCGACTTCCGACCTGCGAACCCAAAGTGCCGGAAACCCGCTCCACCGTGTAATGGCTCCCGTACAGCGCCGGTCGCGGGTTATCGCTCAGACCTCCATCCACGCAGACGTAGGTGCGGGTACCGATCTCCTTGGCGGGCACGGTCTTTACGACGCCGACCCGGTATAGGGTGACGCCGCTCTCGGCGACCAGCGCACGACCCGGCTCCTGACCCAAAACCGGATCCAAACCAGAACCCTCCAAGACCTTCCGAACGGACTCGACCACGAGGCGGTTATATTCCGAGACAGGCATCGGTTCGTCAGCGTCGGTATAGCGAACGCCGAGGCCGCCGCCTAAGTTGAGATAAGTCGCTGCGAATCCGTGCCGGTTCATCATCTCGACCGCAAATCGCGCCACCAACTCTCCGCCAGATCTCTGCGCTTCCGGATCGAGAAGTTGCGAGCCGACGTGGCAGTGATAGCCGATCAGCGGAAGGCCGAGCTCCAGGCACCGTTTCGTCGCCCTCTCCGCCGATCCGTCCACAATGTTGAAGCCGAACTTCGTGTCGGCTTGGCCGGTGGAGATCTTCGCATGAGTGATCGGATCGACCCCTGGGGCCAGCCGCAGCACGAACTTTGTTTCCCCCTCTCCTGAGCGGTTCGTTCCCGAAGAAGGGGTGAGATCCTTCAGCATCTCAATCTCGCCAAAATGGTCAACGATGATCTGTCCGACGCCGTGCTCGATCCCGTAGTGAAGCTCCCCTTCCGTCTTGTTGTTACCGTGCGAATGGCAGCGATTTGCGGGAACTCCGGCTGCTAAGGCCGCTCTGAGTTCGCCTTCGCTCGCCGCGTCGATCACGCAGCCCTCCTGATAAGCGATGGCTAGCACGGCGAGCGTCGAATTCGCCTTCGAGGCAAAGGAGAGCTCGCACTTCGGCGCAACCGCCCGGAAAGCGCCGATGTACTCGCGAATCCGCGCCCGAAGATGGGCCTCGTCGATAACGTACAGCGGAGTGTCGAAACGAGTGGCTAGCTCCTGAGCGACAGCGGCGGACAGCCGAAAGCGCGTATCCGAAACGGGAGCAGCGGTCACCGCTTGATTATGGCATCCGAGTCAAGATCCTGAACCGCGCTAAACTCCCTTCGTGAAGCGCGTCGCCATCCTGGGATCGACCGGCAGCATTGGCAAGCAGACGCTCGATGTGATCGCGCAACACCCTGATCTCTTGCAGGTCGTTGGCTTGGTCGCAAACCGGAACGCCCAGACTCTAAGGGAGCAAGCAGATCGCTTCGGAGTGAAGAGTATTGCCCTGCATTCGGGGTCGGTTGATTCGATCCCTTGCGGCATGGATGCGATCATCGATGTCGCTACCGCGCATGATGTCGACATTGTCGTAGTGAGCGTCGCGGGAGTCATCGGCCTCATCCCGACGATCGCCGCGATACGGGCTGGGAAGGACATCGCCCTAGCGAGCAAAGAAGTGTTGGTCGCCGCGGGCGAAGTGGTGATGCCGCTCGTGAGCCGACACGGAGTCCAGCTCACACCCATCGACAGCGAGCACAGCGCAATCTTCCAGTGTGTTCAGGCCCTACCGAATCCGCCCGCCACCCATCGGGAGGGGGGGATTGCCGAGATCATTCTCACGGCCAGCGGCGGACCGTTTCGGGGAAAGAAACGCTCGGAACTTGAACATATCACCGTCGAACAAGCTTTGAATCATCCGACGTGGCACATGGGCGGGAAGATCACCATAGACTCCGCAACCCTGATGAACAAGGCTCTGGAGGTAATTGAGGCGCGGTGGCTGTTCAACGTGCCAATTGAGCAAGTTTCGGCCGTCATACATCCACAAAGCATCATCCACTCGATGGTGAAGTTCCGCGATGGGAGTGTCCTGGCCCAGATGGGATGGCCCGACATGCGCCTGCCGATCCAATACGCCCTACTCTTTCCCGAGCGCGTGCCGAACCCCCTCAAGCCCTGGAATCCTATTGAAGCGCCTCAACTCACATTCGAGCCAATCGATGAGGAGGTCTTCCCGGCCCTCCGAATAGCTCGGGAGGCCGTCGCTCGAGGCGGCACCGCGTCGTGCGCGTTCAGCGCCGCGAACGAAGAGATCGCGAACGCTTTCCTGGCCGGAAACGTTGGATTCTTAAGAATCTCCGAGATCGTCGAGCAAACGGCACGCGAAGTGCCGCTTCTGGAAGCGACCCTCGAAAACATCCTTGCCGTCGATGAGCAAGCCCGGCAGTATGCTCGTAGATTGATTTAGCGTAAAACTTCCCCCAACCCGCATGCAATTCCTCTCAAGCATTCCCTGGTTCCTCGAAGTGGCCGTCGTCTTCCTCGTGATGATGACGGTGCTCGTCGCCGCGCACGAGTACGGCCACTACCTGTTCGCCCGAATGTTCGGCATGGGCGTCGAAGAGTTCGCGGTCGGGATGGGCAAGCGGGTGACGGTGTGGCGGCGAAAGACCTATGAAACGGAGCACGGACCTGAGGTCACCGAATTCACGGTGCGAGCCCTGCCCGTGGGCGGATTCGTGCGCATCAAGGGCATGGCGCCCGAGGAAGACGGATCCGAGGTCGGCATCCCAGGCGGCTTCTACTCAAAGTCGCCCTGGAAACGATTTCTGGTTCTTCTTGCGGGACCCACTTTCAGCATTCTCGCCGGCTTGGCTTTGTTGATTCCGATCTATGCGATCTTTGGCATCGAAAAGCCGAATCTGAAACCAGTGATCGGCCAAGTGAACGCGAGCGGAGCCGCGGGGAGTGCGGGTTTGAAGCCTGGCGATCTTGTTCTCTCTATCGACGGGCAGCCAATCAATAGCTTCTATCAGATGGTCCAAAAGGTTTCGGATAGTCCGAACCGCCGCCTCTCCTTCGAGGTCGACCGAAATGGACGAAGACGCATCCTCCAGATCACACCCGTGCTGCTTAAGAATGCGCCGACGCTGGATTCCAACCTCGATCCGTCTGCGGATCGACGCGATGCCGGACGGATCGGGGTGGCTCCCGACGTAGTCCGAAACCACCCCGGATTCGTCGAGGCGCTTGGTGAGGCCTGCATGCTTCCGGTGAAAGCTGTATCCGGTCTCGTCGGATTATTTGCGAAACCGAGCAACTTCGAAAACTCCGTGGGCGGGCCTGCGACGATGGTCGATGTGGTGGCTCATAGCACCGAGAAGGGCATCGATTCGATCCTTATCGTGGCAGCTCTGCTTAGCATTTCGGTCGGCATTATGAACCTGTTGCCGTTCGTGCCGCTAGATGGTGGGCAGATGGTCGTTGCGGTGGCCGAGATGCTTCGTGGCGGAAGACGATTGAGCATGCGCGTTCAGGAGACTTTGCAGAATATTGGAGCGACGCTGGTCCTCGTGCTGATCGTGGCCGTAGTTTTCGTCGACGTCAAACGGTTCGTCTTTCCTGAAAAGCCGCCCGTTCTTACGCCTTCACCCGCGCCAAGTGCGAGTCCGGCCCAGGGGAAGTAACGATCAGTCGGTGCTTCGCAGCTCGAAGGCCACGTGAGTGAAGGTGCCTCGGTTCTGATTGTCGACCCGGACCATCAAGCCTGTTTTCAGGTCGTAGCCGACGTGAATCTCCATCACCGAGTTGCCTTGCACGATATCGATCATCGGTCCCTTCGGCCCGTTTTGGGTTTGGCCGACCCGGGTGATCAGTCCGCTAAGCGGATCGCTGTCTATGGTTTGGCCGGGCTGCAACTTGGCGAGCGATTCAGGAGCTATCCAGAGTGGAGTGAGTTCGTTCTGCGTCGTAACGATGGGCTCCGGCGGACCGGCTGAGCCGTTGCCGGCATCCACGGTTCGATTAAAGCTCGTCCATCCTGCGCCGCGCTTCAGCACGGCAAACTTGGCGGTGAACTGGTGCGGAATTGCGCCTTGGTTGTCGGCGCGAGTCGACATGATCGACGTGCCGTTGTAGGTCAGGCTGTGAAGCGTCTTGGTCCACTCGGGATCGGGAGATCCGGCCCAGGGGATCGAAATCTGGCGAAAGCCGGTGATGGCAATGGAAACGAGCAGCGAATTTCCAGTGCTAGTGTTTTCGTCCGGCGCCGTCGGTGTAGCGTGGCCCGTCGCGGCGATGTTGTGCTGAAGCAGCAATCCCGTCTTCAGATCGTAGACGAAGAGGTCGCGCATGTTCGGCCAGCTGTGCGACAACTCGACCGCGTCGGTGGTGCGGTTGCCTACTTTCCAGGGCCCTCGTGCGATCTTTTGATCGTCATGCGAGAGGTTCGGCAGTTTCTGGAGCGAATCGGGGTCCGCCCAGAGGTCTCCGGCGAAGCCGGCCGGGCCGGTCATGTAGCTGACATTCGAGAGATACGGCGTCGGGTTCACCAGGAACTCCGTTTTGAGTAACACGGCGCGCTTGTCGTCGAGGGCGATTACGTCGTACTGCTGCAGCGATTTGGCGCTGCCGGACATCTCCTTCGGGCTCCGGTCGAACCGCTGGCCGTTTCCATTGACCCACTGCCCGTTTGGATCTGGAGTCCAGACCGATCCTTGGCCGGCGATGCTTGCGGAATCCATCTGGAACGTGATCCGGCTGCCGAGCTTGATGCTTGGCGGCACCGGCGCACTTGCCGAGTTCGGAACGATGCCGGAGACGACTCCGTGATCGCCGCCGTTACCGCCGGGTCCTCCCATGTCGGCGTCAGCATCCGGTCCCGAGGTCCGTCCCACAGCGAGGGGGGGAGGGGTGCAGGCGCAGATGAGGCCGAACGTCGCGAGGGTCGCGACGTGCAGGTAAGGCAGGCCGAGGCGTTGGTTTCTCTTCATGTCAGTTCGGGGTCGCAAGGGCACCTCTTACTATGGTGAGCGACCGCCCGGGCGAGCCGGCTCTTTAACGATCTTTCACGTTAGAGTTTGTCACTTCTGACTTTGCATGGTGGCAATTCCGTGAACTCATTAGGAGCGCTTTTAACTTACAAGCGCCGGGATTTCTGTGTTTCGTCTGAGTTTGGCGCTGGCAGAAAGCCGATTTTCGCGCGAACTTCTTGGTTTATGTTCCATGGGAAGCGCGGAACCGTCGAGCTAGTTTCGGTTCCTTCGTGAGCTTCGCTGACCGACTCGCACCGTAGGCTAAAGCCTCGGGGTCCGAATGCGTCTGAAGCCCGTGCTCCCGAGCCGAACTGCTACTTGCTGGATAAAGCTCCATTCACCTGAATGTGGGCGAGAGTGCCATTTCGTCAAGCGGTGATTTCGAGAATTGTCCGAGTCTTCGTTCGCGCCATTGGTATTGCGCTGCTAATCTGTTGGCATGCTTCTGATCTGCGCCGCGCTTGCGCTTGCCCCGAAATCGCCGTCTTATCTGATCGTGAATGGCCTCGTCATCGGGCGATTCGAGAACCGGGGGTGGCATAGCGTGGAGGGCGCGGCGGAGGTTAAGCGTCCGATCCGGTTTAACGAAATGCGGTTCGGGCCCAGCCGGCTGACTTGGACAGCGAAGGGTTTGCTGAAGGGCGATCCGAATATGGTGCTTTACGCCGAGGGCGACCCTCGCCCCGATGGCCCGTGGTTTTCCGGGACGGTCGGCTATCCGCGACCGGTCTCTGCGGTCTCAAATGCCGGTTCGGTCTACTCGGGCGTCGTTCGGGCGTTTCTACGGAAGAACGGGATCACGTCGGAAGCGCGGATCACGCGGGCGGTGTCGGTGGACCTCGACGGCGACGGGACGCGCGAGGTGATCCTCGAGGCGCGGAACCGGGACAATCTTCTCGACGAGGGGATGGGGCATAAGAGCGGCGACTACTCGCTCATCCTCCTCCGCTCCCTGCGAGGCGGCCGGGTCGTCGAGACGCCACTCTTCTTCGATCACCCGAGCAAGTCGGAGTCGATGAACATGATGGACAAGCTCCAAGGCATTGGGGACCTGGATGGCGACGGGGTGATGGAGATCGTGGCGAGCAGCGCCTACTACGAGGGCGCGTCGGCGACGCTCTTCCGCTATCGGCGAGGCAGATTGACGAAGCTGGTGGAGTTCGGCGACGGAGTCTAGCGCGTTCGGAGAAATACAGTGGATGGAGGCAGGGCGCGTCCACAATAATTTGTTGTGGCAAGCTTTAGCCCTAATCTGGCTTAGGATAAATCACCCAGACTCCGTCACGCGAATCCATCGGGTGGAAGAAGCGGTCGACCCGAATGGTTCCCGAGTGACGAGCCACCCCTATTACTTTGCCGAAGGTCAAGACATCTCTACCTATCGTGACCAGCACCCTCTGTCCCTTGTGAAAACCTTCTTGTGTGCCGGCATCAATTGTTGCCTCAGTGATTCTTGTACTCAAAACCCTGGCTATCGGGCGAGTTCGCTTCTTCAATATATCAAGCGCTTTCTTGACAGAAGACTTGAGGGCGGCTTCAGCCGGAACCATTTCTGATTCTTCAGTGGACTGGGACTCATAAGAACTGGAAACCGAAACCCAGTCCATGGGCCATCCGAACGTCCGATCGTAGACGATTATGGTCAGTTGGCAATCCACGCTAGTTCGTCGCGTGTCCCGCACGATGGATAGTTTCGTGAGATCGGGACCAACGATTCGATCCGAGGGTGCGTTCTGCAGAAAGAGCGCGAAATCAGTCGTCTCTCGACTGAAGGCTGCGCCGCTGTATCCTTGAGGAAGTTCGGAACCTCGAGGCACCCAATTCACCTCCGGGTGAATTTGGGGCATTCCCGAACGAATCCTTCTATCAGCTCCGACGCCACGAAATTAGCCAAATCTGCACTCTGGGCGATGAAGGAGCGCACGGGCAAAACCAGCCAGGTTCTCGGGGTGTAAGTTTCAGAGCTAGTTGCAAGCGCCAGTGCCGCAAGCATAAACATGGACAGAGTATGCGCTCTGGTTGGTGCGAGTCCTCGGGTATTATCTCAGTTCGCGTCTGCCGGCACCTTCAAGGGATTGCCGTGGACTCGGAAATTGGCGCTTCAAAGGTGCGGTGGCAGGGCGACCCGGCCTTCCTTTTGGGAGGATTCAGGGCAACGCAGTCCGCAACGTTGAAGGATGAATGGTGAATGGTGAACGGTTTTAATCCGGTCTTCGTTCATCTATCCTCCCTCATCGTTCGGCGACAAGCCGCGGCACACGGTGGAAGCGAAGGAGAATCGAATGCTACAGGGAATCCTGGGCACGAAGGTCGGCATGACCCACCTCTTTACGGAGGATGGGCGGATGGTGCCGGTTACCGTTATTCAAGCGGGGCCGGTGTACGTCACGCAGATCAAGACCCAAGAAAACGATAGTTATAACGCGGTGCAGGTTGGATTCGGCGAGATCAGCGATAAGCGGCTCACCTTTCCCAAGTACGGCCATTTGAAGAAGGCGGGGCTTACCCACAACCTTCGCACCTTGCGCGAGTTCCGCGTCGATGCGACAGACGGGCTCGAACTGGGACAGGAGATCACGGCCGACATTTTCGCCGAGGGCGACAAGGTCACCGTGACGGGTGACAGCAAAGGCCGCGGATTCGCGGGCGGCGTGAAGCGCTATCACTTTAAGGGTCAGCACATGACCCACGGTTTCATGACCCACCGGCGACCGCTTTCGAACGGCGCGACGGGTCCGCAGAGGGTCTTCAAGGGCTCTCGACGGCCTGGCCACATGGGCGACGCTCAGGTGACCCAGAAGGGTCTGAAGGTCGTAAAGGTGGACG
>JBBSFL010000053.1:0-13528 GCA_038238735.1 Fimbriimonadales bacterium
GCAGCGACGATGCGATCAAGGTTTGGGTGAACGAGGAGCCGGTGTTTGCGAACAAGGCGCTCCGGTCGTTGGCGGCGAACTCGGACAAGTTGACGATCAAGCTGAAGGCCGGCGACAACCGGATTCTCATCAAAATCGTCAATGCCGGCGGATTCGATGGCGCGTTTGTGGGGTTGGGTGGACCGTCCGATCAGTCGCTTTTGGCGATGGCCAAGCTGGCTCGTAGCAGCGCAGCTTCGCTTTCCCAAGATAGCGAACTGAAGGCAACTTATCTGAGCCTTGGGCCGGATTCGGACTCCGCCCGTAAGTACCGGCAGCTCGAGGTCGATCACCGGGTGACGGAGTTTTATGTGCCGATGACTTACGTGGCGAAAGAGATGCCAATGGCTCGGCAGACGTTCTTGCTTCGTCGCGGGCAGTACGACCTGCCGGGCGAGGCCGTGCCTCGGGCGATTCCCTCTGTGTTCGGTGAACTGCCTGCGGGAGCGCCGCACAACCGGTTGGGCCTGGCGAGATGGATCGCCGACCCACAGAATCCGCTGACCGCGCGGGTGATGGTGAACCGGATTTGGCAGCAACACTTCGGTCAGGGTCTTGTAAAGTCGAGCGAGGACTTCGGGACGCGAGGAGATTGGCCGACCCATCCGGAGCTGCTGGACTACCTGGCCTGTCGGTTCGTGAAGGACGGTTGGAGCATCAAAAAGCTGACTCGGCTGATCGTGACGAGCGCGGTCTTCCGGCAGTCGGCAGTGGCGACGTCCGCGAAGCGAGCCAAAGATCCTGATAACGCTCTTTTGTCGCGTGGGCCACGGTTCCGGCTGGATGCCGAGGTAATTCGCGACTCGGCCCTATTCGCATCGGGACTACTGGTCGAGCGCCCCGGCGGGCATGCCGACAAACCTTATCAGCCGCCTGGATTGTGGGAAATCATCGCGTACCCAATCAGCGACACGGCAAAGTACATGCAGGACCACGGCTCGGCGCTTTACCGGCGCAGCCTGTACCTGTTCTGGAAGCGAACCAGCCCGCCGCCGGAAATGATGCTTTTCGACGCGCCCATGCGGGAGTCGTGCGTCGTGCGCCGGTCTCGGACGAACACCCCGACGCAGGCGCTAGCGAGCTTGAACGAGACCGGCTTCTTCGAGGATGCTCGGGCGATGGCCCAGCGCGTGATCAAGTCCCGAACCGGCGACCCAGGGAGGATCGACTATGCGTTTCGCTTGGCGACCAGCCGGCCCCCAACATCTGCCGAAGTGGGTCTGATTCAGGGTTTCTTGAAAGATCAGCGGGCTCGTTATAAGGCCGATCCTGCAGAGGCGGAGAAGACCTTGGCGGTGGGCGAGTCGGCTCGGGATAAGTCGATTCCCGTCGGCGAGCACGCAGCTTGGACGCTGGTCTGGAATCTGATTTTGAACCTGGACGAGGCGCTGACTCAGCACTGACGATCGCGATATCGCGAGTGTGACCGTTATCCTGCGACGGCATTCCTAGTTCTCTCTGGACCGACAGGCATCCTTCGAGCGCTTCGCGGACATTCGCGATCGCTTCGTCACGGGTCTTGCCGTCCCTGCCGCACCCCGGTAGCGAAGGTGCCTCAGCAATCCACACGCCATCCTCGTCTTGACAAGGCTCACCTCGGATCTTTACACCTCAATTATAGGACACGCCCCGGGGAATCTGTGGGACACTGTAAGGGCCGTGGATCCGAGACGCGAACATGAACTGATCCTTACTCGCCGACAGTTGTTTGGGCGGACGGCGATTGGGGTTGGGACGGCGGCTTTGGCCAGCCTTTTGGAGGGCCAGAGCATGCCCAAAGCGGGCAAGCCACATGGAGGCTTGGCCGGATTTCCGAATTTCGCCCCGAAGGCGAAGCGCGTCATCTATCTGACTATGAACGGAGGGCCCAGCCAGCTCGATCTCTGGGATTACAAGCCCAAGCTAATGGACCGCTTCGATCAGGATTTGCCGGACTCGATCCGGCATGGGCAGCGGATCACGACGATGACGAGCGGCCAGGCTCGTTTCCCGGTCGCGCCGTCCAAGTACAAGTTCGAAAAGCACGACAATAACGACGACGGGGTTTGGGTGAGCGAGCTGCTCCCTCACACGTCGAAGGTGGTGAAGGACCTGTGCGTCATCCGCTCGATGTACACGGAGGCCATCAACCACGATCCGGCAACCACGTTCATCCAAACGGGCAGCCAGCTTCCCGGGCGACCCAGTATCGGGTCCTGGGTCAGCTACGGCCTCGGGACAATGAACGAAGACCTGCCAACGTACATCGTGCTTCACTCGACCTGGTCGGCGAAAGCGGACGCCCAGGCCGTCTTTACGAGGCTCTGGGGCTCCGGATTTCTGCCGAGCGAGCATCAGGGCGTTGCGCTTCGTAGCTCAGGCGATCCGGTCTTGTTTCTCGACAATCCGGGAGGCGTCGACGCGGTCTCGCGGCGGAAGATGCTCGATGGCATCGCGAAGCTGAATCAAATGCAGCTTGCCCACTTCGGCGATCCAGAAATCGCGACGCGCATCGCCCAGTACGAGATGGCATACAAGCTCCAGACCAGCGTGCCCGAGCTAATGGACCTGTCGAAGGAGACGGACGAGACTTTCGAGCTCTACGGAAAGGACGCCCACAAGGCGGGCACCTTCGCCGCGAATTGCCTGCTTGCTCGCAGAATGGCCGAGCGGGGCGTGCGGTTCATTCAGATATTCCATCGCGGTTGGGACCAGCACGGGAACCTGGGCGGCGATCTGCCGCGGCAATGCCAAGACGTCGATCAAGCCTGTGCGGCGCTCGTTACGGACTTGAAGCGCCGCGGAATGCTGGACGACACGCTGATCATTTGGGGTGGCGAGTTTGGGCGGACAATCTACTGCCAAGGTCCCCTGACCAAGGAAAACTACGGCCGCGACCACCATCCGCGGTGCTTCACGGTGTGGATGGCGGGCGGAGGCACGAAGCCGGGAATCGTGTACGGGCAGACGGACGAATTCGGCTACAACATCGTCGACAAGGACGGGCACGCGCTCGACCCAACACCAGACAAATTCACTCCCGGCGCAGTGCATGTTCATGATTTGAACGCGACCATTCTTCACTTATTGGGGGTAGACCATACGAAACTGACCTACCGATTCTCGGGCCGCGACTTCCGGCTGACGGATGTAAACGGGTTCGTTGTAAAAGAGTTGTTGGCTTAGCTCTCTCGGGAGTCTCGGACGTAGAATGGGACGTGTGCAACCGCTTCGTCCATGCCGGCGACATGAAGTATTTGTCGCAGCGCCTGCATATCAAAGGATCGGCCCTATATGAAGCGGCCGAGTGCCGTCCGACCGATCCGGCTTCCGTGATCGTCCACGATGCGAAGACCGGAGAGAACGAATTTCGGGACATGCGGTGGGGCTTGGTGCCCTCATGGGCGAAGGATCTGAAGATCAGGACCCAGCTCCTGAACGCCCGCTCGGAGACTTTGGCGGAGAAGCCGGCCTTTCGCGAGGCGTTTCGCTCGCGCCGATGCGTGATTCCGGTCGGCTCGTTTTACGAGTTCGACAAGACGAGCCGGTACCTGGTCACACCCGTTGATGGGAAAACGATGGCGGTGGCAGGCCTGTGGGAAGCTCGGAAGTGGGACGGGGACGAGTTGGTTACGTTCACGATGGTCACCACCGATCCAAACGAGGTGATCGCGAAGGTACACGATCGAATGCCTGCGATCCTGTCGGATTCCGATCTCGATGCCTGGCTCGACCCGGCGCTTACCGATGCGGAGGCATTATCGGAGATGCTGTCCCCGGTTCCGGCGGAGGCGTTGCGGATGGAGTACGACGGACCCCGGGCGAGCGTGCGGCGGCTTCAGCAGACGCTCTTTTCTTAGTCGAATTGGCCCCTTGGCTACTTCGCATTTCGCTGCAATTGGTGATATATTTCTTTGCGCCGAATCGCCTCATTTGGCGGGCGCACGAGGCGGGCGGGGTGTCTGTTAACGATCCGGTGTACAAGCGGGGCGTGCAGTTCCTGCTGCGTACGCAGGATGCCGATGGGTCATGGTATGTGAATAAGCGGGCGATGCCGGCGAACAACTACTTCGATGCGGGATTCTCGCACGGTCAGTCGCAGTACGCGTCGTTCAACGGGACATGCTGGGCGACGATCGCATTGCTGGAGACCGTGAACGAGAAAAGGCCGGCGGGTGCGGCGTCGAGTCGGTAGGATTTTCGCGCCTTCATTCCTTTGGGGGAAACCGGTAGACTGTGGGTATTGTAGCCGAACATCTCGGCCATCCTGCAAACGGCTTCTCCCTCGATCCTGAGGCGTAGAAAGATCCGTTAACTCATCGGTCACGCGTTTTACTTGAGCCCTGGGAACGGGCGTCGGAGTGCATGGTTGTGGGTTCTGTTTGTGGGAGCGACCCAAGAACAACATGCCTAAAAAGAAAGACAACGGCTCCTTGCCGCCTAAGCGAAAGAAATTGAAAGGGGCTTTTGAGCCGCCGAAGAAAGCCGGTGCCCCGCGCGGTCCACAATTCAGTCCGCCTCGCGCAAACCGGCAGAGGCCGGATCGTGAGCGGGAGCGGCCGGTATTCGAGTCCAAGCCCAAACCGACATTCGTGGAAGCGACCACATTCGCCGAACTCGGGTTGCGCGAGAGCACGCTTCACGCGATCACGGATCTCGGATTTGAAACTCCCACGCCGATCCAGGCCCTGGCGATTCCAGTGCTCCTGACCGGCTCCGACATGATCGGAATCGCCCAGACCGGAACCGGCAAGACGGCCGCCTTCGGGTTGCCCCTCATCGAGAAGATGGACCCGGAGAACTCCGGGACCCAAGCGCTCATTTTGGCGCCGACTCGCGAGCTCGCGGTTCAGGTGGCGAAAGGCATTCATGATTTCGCGAAGTATGGCGGCCTGAGGGTGGTGCCGGTTTACGGCGGGCAGCCGATCGACCGGCAGTTCCGCGCGCTAAAATCTGGCGCTCAGATCGTGGTCGGAACTCCCGGGCGGGTATTAGACCACCTTCGCCGCGGCTCGCTGCGGCTGGAAGGCGTGAAGTTCTGCGTGCTGGACGAGGGCGATGAGATGATGGCGCTCGGATTCACCGAGGACATGGAGGCGATTCTCGCCGAATTGCCCGAGAGCCGGCAACTCGCTTTCTTCTCGGCGACGATGGCTCCGCGAGTCCTTGCGATCACAAACAAGTTCCTGCGCGATCCGAAGCGGGTTGAGATTATCGCCAAGCAGAGGACGCTGGAGACGACGAACCAGACCTACTACGAGGTGCCGCCAGGCAAGAAGCAGGAGGCTCTTGCGCGCGTTTTGGATATGGAGACACCAGGCTCCACGATCGTTTTCTGCCGTACTCGCTTGGAGACGGCGGAGCTTAGCGACTCTCTGAGCCTGCACGGTTACAACGCGGAGCCGATCCATGGAGACATGGGGCAGGCGGATCGCGAGCGTGTGCTGCGGCGGTTTAGGGAAGGCTTGGTAGAACTGCTCATCGCGACCGACGTGGCGGCTCGCGGCTTGGACATCGATAACGTCACGCACGTCATCAACTACGACGTGCCTTATGATGTGGAGCAATACATCCACCGGATCGGTCGGACCGGGCGTGCCGGGCGGACAGGCGACGCAATTACGCTGGTCTATCACCGCGAGCGGAGGAAACTGGAAAATATCGAGCGCCTCATCGGCTCGAAGATTCTGCCCGCGCGAATTCCCTCCATCGCCGACATTGCCTCGCGGAGAAGGGAAGCCTTCGTCGAGTCCTTGCGCGAGACCCTAGTCGCGGGCGAGTTCGAATCCATGCTCCCCGCCGTCGGACAGCTTGCCGAAGACTACGATGCTTTGGAAGTGGCGGCGGCGGCGCTCCACATGTTGTGGAAGGAGCGGCATCAGAGCGAGCACCAGGAGACACAAGAGGAGACTTTCGCCGACTTCGAACAGCCCGAAACCGGAATGGTGCGTCTGTTCGTTGGCATGGGCCGCCAAGATGGACTTCGGCCAGGCGACTTAGTTGGGGCGATTACGAACGAGTCGGGCTTGAACGGGAAACAGATCGGGGTGATCGAGATTCTGGACCGGGCGGCGTTCGTCGAGGTGCCCGCGTCCGAGGGGCAGCGAGTGATCGAAGCCCTGAGCAATACGAAGCTCCGAAACCAGAAGGTGAAGGTCCAAATGGCCCAGCCGGCCTTTGGGTCCCCTGCCGGTGCTCCTCGATCGCACGACGGCGGATTCAAGAAGGGCAAGAAGTTCGAAAAGCGCCGCTAGCTGGGCACACTTCAGATTAATTTGGACTCCGGGGGTCGAAACGAGTTTCGAGTTCGGAGAAGTGCAGATCAAGAGATAGTGGTGGAGACAGGGGGATTCGAACCCCCGACCCCCTGCTTGCAAAGCAGGTGCTCTCCCGCTGAGCTATGCCCCCACGCAGGTTGTCTCAGTTTACCGTGGGCTCCGGGTGAGCACTGCAGCAACTACTCTCTGGAAGGAGGTGGCCCATAGCGGGCCACCGGAGTCAGTGACGTCTCAGGGAGCAGTCTTGATACTAACTTGGTCTACCGAAACATTTACCGGGGTGGTCGAACTTTGAGCCAAAGTTTGAGTGTAGGTAGCGCGGAAACGAATTAGCCCCGCCGAGTTCTTAAACCGGTTTGGCGCCGGCGGCTGTACCGAGATTGCCGTAGCGGCTCGAGGTGCCGGGCGGCTATCGACCAAGACCCAAGTGCTCGTCGTCCAGTCAAAGAATTCAACATCCTCCCTGGCAAAGCCCGTAACGTTACCCGCGTAGGTGAGGGTCATCACGCCCACCTGAGAGATCGTTGTTGTCGTATCGTATTGGACTTGAACGACCGGTATCGTCAAAGCCGATGCAGAAAGACTGGAGGCAGTAAGGACCTGGCTGTCAAACCCGGTGAGCTGAGCGACTCCGCCTCCGGTATTAATTCCTGCGGTAACGGTTGCCGTGACAGGCGCAAAAGTGTAGTTGTTGTAAACATTAAGTAGCGCGGAATTCAAATTAACTCGGCCCCAGCCAAAGGTTGCTGAAGCTCCGATATTGTCACATGTTTGATAGAGCACATCCTCCACCTGCTGTCCTGTGAGCGAGGGATTAGCCATGATAATCAGCGCTCCCAGACCTGCTACACACGGGGTAGCCATGCTCGTCCCACTTAAGGTTGCGTAGGCCGAGGCAGAAGTGTCGTACGTGGAAACGATGTTTGTGCCCGGAGCAAACACGTCGATGGCCGCTCCGAACGCCGAGAAGCTCGCCCTCGCATCTGTTTCGGTACTAGCGCCCACCACGGTCACATCGGCCCAGTCGCCGGACGTCAGGTTGCGATTATCGTTGCCCGCCGCCCAGCAATAGAGGCCGTTTTTTGTGTGCTTGATATAGTCGCCGGTGGTCTGGACCGTACTGCTACTATCGAAGCCCGAAAAACTAGTGCTGATGACGCGAGCTCCGTGATCGGCAGCCCAGACCGCGCCCCCGGTCAACGCGCTCATCGAGCTGCTTCCACTCGATCCCGTCACGACCTTGATCGGCATAATCTTGACGTGCTGGCTAACCCCTGTAACACCAATTGCGTTATTGCCGATGGCTCCTGCGATCCCTGCCGTATGGGTTCCGTGCCCGTGCGTATCGTTAACATCGCCGCCGTTCGCCTGAGGAGTGTCGGTGACGGAGTTGTATCCGGGAACGAGCGCAGCGCTCAGGTCCACATGGTCGAGACGCACCCCAGTGTCGGTCAGAGCGACGATGACGCTGTCGTTGCCGCTGAATAGATTCCAGCCCAAATCAGCACGAATCTTTGGCAGGTGCCATTGCTGGGCGTACATGGGATCGTTGGGAGTGCTAAGAAGGAAGACCTTCCAGTCCGGCTCCACGTATTGAAAGTCTCCGGACGCTAAAAGCTCACCGGCGTAGCGGTCTTCTGTGTACCCCCGCGGTACTTTGACGATGTATTCGTCGAGTTGCGGGCGGTATTGAATCGCCACGCTGGACACCAGGGATGCCGAATGTAGCTTTCGCTGCAACGAAACCCGGGCGGAGTAGCCCCCTTGCTCGAGATCCGCGATCTGCTTCGGACGAACGATCATTCGACCGCTGAACTCGTGGTCTCCCTTCACTTCCGTAAAGTGGGGGTGCAAGGGGTCTTGACCCCCGAAGGCGGACGAAGAGACAAACAAAAGGGCGAGAAAGGGCGGAATTGACTTCATAACAAATACCTGCTGCTCCAACGGGTGCAGACAGTGTAAATCAGTGGACGGGCTGACAGAGGGTGTTTGTCAGAATCCCCGCATTTCTGGAGCAAAGTAAACTCGCGCCATGTCCGCCCGGTTGGAATTCGCGCTCGACTTGGTCCATCGGGCCGGGCGGGGCACGTTGGGCCGTTTCCAAACGCGAACGGAAATGGAGTTGAAGCCTGACAACTCCCCGGTTACGATCGCGGATCGGGAAGCGGAGAGTTTGATTCGCCGGGAGATCGATGCCCGATTTCCTAATGAGTCCGTCTTGGGAGAGGAGGAGGGATTGGGCGAAGGCGACGCGGCGCGTCGGTGGATCGTGGATCCAATCGACGGCACAAAATCCTTCGTTAGTGGGGTTCCCCTCTACGCTACGCTCCTCGCTTTCGAGGAAGAGGGAGTACCCGTGCTCGGGGTTTGCTACTTTCCGGCTCTGGACGAGATGATTTGGGCAGAGCGGGGCGAGGGTGCTTTCTGGAACGGGCGTCGCGCGCAGGTGTCCTCTCGAGACTCCGTCGGCGGCTCTGTGCTCTGCTGCGGCGGACATAGGCTCATGCAGCAGATGGGCCGCATGGAGCCCCTTCTCGAACTCAGCGAGCGAGCGATGGCGACCCGGACGTGGAGCGATGCTTACGGGCATGCTTTAGTGGCGACCGGTCGGGTCGAGGCGATGATCGATCCTTCGGTAAGTCGGTGGGATGTATCGGCGATGAAAGTGATCGTAGAGGAAGCCGGCGGACGGATGACCGACTTTCGCGGCGCCGATGCGCTTAAGACACAGACTCATGGCCATTTGGAAGCACTGAGTTCAAACGGTTTGATTCACCCTGAGCTTCTGGAGGTGTTCCGGGCGTGAGGGTTCTAGGCGTGGACTTTGGGTTCTCACGCATCGGAATCGCCGCAGGCGAGGCGGAGCTGGGAGTGTTTTCCGCCCGGCCTGCGTTAAAGGCCTCGGGGACGCTCAAGAAAGATGCCGAGACGATCGCTGCCAAGGCGGCCGCCGAAGAAGTCGCGAGCATCGTGGTCGGCCATCCCTTAGATGCGGAAGGCGGAGGCAGGATGGCAAGGATTTGCGCACAGTTGGCGGACCATCTTCGATCCCTTGGCTGGATGGTTCACATGGTTGACGAATCGCTGACGAGCGTCGCCGCCCACGCTGATCTTCGAGACGCGGGAATGAAAGCCAGCCAGCGGCGCCGGTTCATCGACGGCGAGGCCGCGGTGCGAATTCTGGAAAGGTGGGCCGATGCGCAGGTTTAAGCTTATCCGTCGCCTCGGAGCCTTGGTCATCGTGGGTGGCATCGTGGGCGGAGCCTGGGTGGTCCAATACGTTCGAAATGGCACGAAGCCGACGGAGACCGCAGATACCCCCCGTTATGAACGCTTTGATAAAGCCACTGCCCTCGCCGACGCCTTGGCGAAGCTGGAGCACGACAAGATCATTCGCAGCGCGGGCGCGATGCGCCTCTATTCGATTTGGAGGCGGGACGGCGGGATGATCGCCGCCGGCACTTACAGCCTGCATCCCGGACAGACGGCCGATGAGGTTCTGGACAGTCTTCGCAAGCCGATCCGGCAGATGGTGCGGATTCCCGAAACCAACTGGAGCAACCGGACAGCGCGCCTGCTGGAACAGAAGGACGTATTAGTGGCGGAGGACTATGAGGATCTCGTAAAGAAGCCGCAGGAGTTCGCCAAAGTCGTTAGCTTCCCGCTACCGAAGAACTCCCTAGAGGGCTACCTGTGGCCCGACACCTACGATCTTCCGCCGATGACGGGGGCGCGGAATGTCATCGAGCGGCAATTGAGAGCGTTCGAGAAGAAGGTCTGGATTCCCCTCGGCAAGCCGAAGAATCTCGACCGAGCGCTGAACGTCGCTTCGCTGATCGAGCTCGAAGTTGCGAAGGATGACGAGCGACCAATCGTCGCGGGGATCATCGAGAATCGGCTTCGGAAGGGGATTCCCCTTCAACTCGACGCGACGATTTTGTTCGCCCAGGATCGCTGGCACGAGCCGACGGGAAGCGACATCCGTAAGACCGAATCGCCTTACAACACCTACAAGCACAAGGGGCTGCCACCCACGCCGGTTTGCTCACCGAGCCTGAAAAGCATCCAAGCGGCCCTGCATCCTTCCCGGGTGCCTTACTTTTACTATGTCGCCATGCCCGACGGCCATTCGCTCTTCGCGACCACGATCAAGCAGCACGAAACCAACATCATGGCCCGCAAGGCGGCTTTAGCCCTTGCGAAACTGGGAGGTACGAGATAGCCGTTTTCAAGGCCGGAGAATTTGAGCGCGAGAAGGTGCGGGGATTCTTCCGGCCCTTCTGCCCCGCACGGGCGATGCACTCGATCAAGGACATCGACCTGAACGGCCTCAAACTCAGGGGCAAGAAGCTGATTCTTATCGATGTCGACAACACGATCGTTCACTGGCGTCAGAACGACTTTCAGGACGACGTCATCGCCTGGCTCGGCCAGGCGAAGTCCATGGGTTTTCAAATTGCGATCATCAGCAACACGCGGAAGGTCGAGCGGCTGAAGCGCCTTTCCGAGAAGCTCGACATTGTCACGATGACGGGGAAGTTCAAGCCCAGCCGCACGATGTTCTTGCAGGCGCTGGAGCGCTTCCAGGTGGAGCCGAAGGACGCGGTAATGATCGGCGATCAACTCTTCACCGATGTATTGGGGGCGAATCGCTCAGGCATTGAGGCGATCTGGGTGAAGCAGCTTTCCCCCCGAGACTTTATTGGGACGAAGCTGAGCCGTCTCGGCGAAAGGTTCTTGCGCTCCTGGCTTTACCGGGCGCTGGTCGAGGCGGAGACGCCCGTCGACACGGTCGAGGCAGACACACTGCCCGCGTCGCCGCGAAGCCTCTTTCTCAAGCAGTTCACCAAGTTCGCCGTGGTCGGCGCGGTTTCCTTTATCATCGACGCGGGCCTGACGTTCCTATTGGTGCGAAAGTGGACTTGGGACGGTGAACTGGTCAGCACCCGACTCGGAACGTGGCTGCAAGCGGAGTTTCCCAAGATTTTCGGCGGATTTCATACCGCTTCCAACGCAGCCGTGCCCGTGCTCACGGGGTTGGCGGCGTTGGTGGCTATGTACAACTCGTTCGTGATGAATCGCCGGTGGACCTTCGAGATCAAGTCGAACGAGCACATCCGGAAGCAACTCGCCAAGTTCTATGTCATCGCGATTATCGGATTTTTCCTGAACGACGCAATTACGAGCGGACTGAATAATGTGATCGCTGCGCATCCGAATTGGAGCTTGTTCATCGCCAAGGCGACGGCGGCCATCGTCGTGGCTTTCTGGAGTTTCTTCGGGCAACGGCTCTACGCGTTTCGGGCGGACAGCCAGTGACCCCGTTCTTCGAGTGGCGAGATGCACCCGCCGCCCGCTTCGCGGTTATCGGGGACCCGATCTCGCATTCTCTGTCGCCCCAGATGCAAAACGCGGCGTTACGAGCCATGGGCGAGGAGGGCGAGTATCTCGCGGTTCGCGTGGAGTCTGGGGAGGCATGTGCCGCCCTAGACCATCTGGCCGGTCTCGGGTTTCGCGGCGTAAACGTGACCGTGCCCAACAAGGCCGCCGTGATGCCATGGCTCGAGGAGCTCGAACCGTTCGCAACTCGCGTCGGGGCGGCAAATACGATTGACTTGCCGGGTCGAAGGGGGACGAATACAGACGGCGACGGCTTTCTGGATACCCTCTCCGAACTCAGTCTTCCCGACGATGCCCAGGTCTTGATTCTTGGCGCGGGTGGGTCGGCGCGGGCGCTCGTTCCGGCCCTTGCCGAGGCCGGCTATAACGTCGTGATTTGGAACCGAACCCTCGAGAGGGCCGAACGGCTGGTGCGCGAACTTGACATGCTCGCCTCAGTACAGGCCGAACTCGATCTAGCGGGCTTCGATCTGATCGTGAATGCGACATCGAGCAGCCTCGGGTCTGACCAAAATTTGGATTTAGATTGGACACAGGCCGAACCGTCGGTGATCGCCTACGAGCTTTCCTATGGGGCTGTTTCGAACTTTCTCGCGGGAGCATCGGCGAGGGGATTGCGGACGGTCGACGGTAAATCCCTCCTCGTCGCCCAGGGCGCGAGGAGCCTGGAATGGTGGCTCCGCAGGCCTGCCCCGCGTGAAGTGATGCGCGAGGCGATTAAGTGAAAATTCTACCGCCAAGAGTAGCCAATATCGCAGCCGCCGCGAAGGTTCTGCAGGAGGGCGGACTCGTGATCATGCCGACCGAGACGGTCTACGGCCTCGCTGGCAATGCGCTCGACGAGCGGGCGGTGGCCAAGATATTTGCCATCAAGGGGCGGCCGACTGAAAACCCGCTCATTGTCCACATCCACGAACTCGGGATGCTCGAGTCCCTGGCGAGCGACGTTCCTCCCCACGCTCTCAGGTTGGCGGAACGCTTTTGGCCGGGGCCGCTCACGCTGGTGCTGCAAAAGGCGGAGAAAGTGCCATCTTCCGTGACGGGTGGGCTGGATACGGTGGCGATTAGAATGCCCGCCCATCCCGTCGCCCTTAGCCTGATCAAGCGCGCCAATCTTCCCATCGCAGCGCCGAGCGCAAATCCCTTCATGGGGCTCTCGCCGACGCGTATCGAGCACCTCGACCCAAAGATAACGAGAGAGGTTGAGATTGCTCTCGACGGCGGTCCAGCGCGAGTCGGAGTCGAATCCACGGTCGTGGACTGCACCGAGGGCATGATCCGTATTTTGCGGCCGGGAGGGGTTTCGCGCGCCTTGATAGAGGCGGCTCTCGGGGCTCCGTTGGCCGCCCCTCCCCAGCAGGGGCACCGATCCCCCGGTATGTACGCGCGGCACTACGCGCCTCGGGCAGTGCTCAAATTGGTGGACGGATTAGGTCCTAATCAACCCGGTCTGACCCTCGACGCACCCCAAACCGCGCGCCAAATCAAGATGCCCCGCGACCCAAAGGCTTATTCGGCATCGCTCTACGACGCCCTACATCGCCTCGATCGGCTGCGGGTGAAGACGATCTACGTCCAGCAACCGCCCAGCGAGCCGGAGTGGGAAGCGGTGTTAGACCGTCTCACAAAAGCGAGCACGGCCCTCTAAGCCTTTTCGATTCCAGGGATCAAAACCCACGCTAGGTTGGCGCGGCAAGGGGCTTCCCAACTTTCCGTAACTGAGAAGTTTGCTAACCTGAAGCCATGCGAAACCCTCGCTCGGCTCTGCTTCTCGCTCTCTTACTCGGCGGCTCTTACCATTCAGTCGCGGCCGGCGCTGGGCCGACGGTTTA
>JBBSFL010000054.1:0-13491 GCA_038238735.1 Fimbriimonadales bacterium
GATCGGGAAAGCTGCAGCTCCTGTTTCAAAACTTCTCGGGCGATCGATGAGACTAGCTTCTCAACCTCGGTTTCGGCCTGCTGGAACCAAACGTCCATGCCCTGGCGAACCAGTTTCTCGACATGCCCAAGATCGAGCATGAACTGCGCGAGCGCCGCTTCGTGACTCTTGGTCGCCAAAGCCTCGGCCGCGTCGAATCCGGCGACTCGACCCAGCTCGACTCCCTCCGCATATCCCGTCGCGTAGCCTTCCTGGTGCGCGTGCTGCCGCGAGATATCCTCCGCCATACGATGACGATCCGCCGAAGTGGGCTTCGCCTTGGGTCCCGCCGGAGCCTGGTGCAGTAACGCCGAGAACGGAGTCACGACGGTATCGGCAAGCATGATCGCAGGCTTAAACAAGCACTTCCTCCTCGCCCGAGCGACCGATCACGATCTCGCCGGTCTCCTCGAGACGCCGGATGACCGCGACGATCTTCTGCTGCGATTCCTCGACCACGCGGACCCGGACCGGGCCCATGAACTCCATGTCCTCCTTCAGCATGCCAACCGCACGCTCCGACATGTTCTTGAATATCTTCTCTTGCACCTCGGGCACGACGCCTTTGAGCGCCGTCGCGAGCTCCTTCGCATCGACTTCGCGCAGGATCGCCTGGATCGCACGGTCGTCGAGCTGGACGATGTCCTCGAACACGAACATCATGTTTTTGACCGTCTCGGCAAGCTCGGGATTATTGTCGTTCAGGGATTCGATGATGAGCCGCTCGGTCGAACGATCAACGCGGTTCAGCAAGTCCACAAGCGCCTTCGGGCCGCCCGCATGAGTCATCTCCTGGGAGATCAGCGACGAAACCTTCTTCTCCAAAACCTGCTCGACGCGGCGGATAACTTCCGGAGGCGTCTGGTCCATCATCGCGATACGCGCAGCGACGTCGGCGCGAAGCTCGCTGCTCAGCTTGCTCAGGATCATCGCCGCATTGTTCATCGGCATGTAAGCGAGGATCAACGCGATGGTCTGGGGATGCTCGTCCTGGATGAATGACAGCACCTGCTGTGGGTCGGCCTTCTTGAGGAAATCGAACGGCACGATCTGCATCGCCGCGACGATGCGCTTCATTACTTCGTCGGCGCGCTCTTCGCCAAAGGCCGAGAGCAGCAACTCCTTCGCATGGACAACGCCGCCTTCGGCGATGTAATCCTGCGCGATCGCGATTTCGTAAAACTCTTGGATCGTCTGGTTGCGCTGTTCCGGACTGACTTTGTCCAGCCTCGCCAGCTCAAGAGACAACACTTCGGTCATCTCCTCGTCGAGGTGTCGGATAACCTTGCCCGCCGTTTCCGGGCCGAGGGCCATCAACATGATCGCCGCCTTCTGGCGGAAATTAAGCTCTTCCTTGTGCCTTCTCATCTTCGATCCTCGAGCAACCAGCTCTTAATCAAGGTCGCGACGACCTCGGGGCGCTCCACGCCCATCTTGCGAATCTGTTCGAGCGGCAGGTTGATGCGTTTGCCGATCGAGGGGATGTCTTCCAAATTGATGCCCTGCTCCTGGGCTGCCGCCATTGCCGCGTTTAACTCTTCCTCGCTGATCCCTGCTTCCAGCGCCTTTTGCCGGATCTCCTCGTGAACGTTAACCGGAGGAAGGGCGTGCTGGGGGGTAAAGATGTTAGTAGGGCCTGAAGGCAAGGACGGATAGCCGCCGCCTGCCAAGGCGTAAGTGGGACCTGTCGACTTCGCCGCCTTCCCGATCGTCTTCAGCACGAAGATCGCGAGGAGAACGAGTACGATTACCGGCACCAGCGACAATATCTGACTCATACGTTGCTGGCCGGCCTGATCGGTCACCGCTTTCTCCGTGTCCTTTTGAACCTTTTCGTCGAAGGGATAGGAGATGATCTCGGAGCTGAAGCCCTCCTTTGCGGCGAACGCGAGAGGCTGGTTTAGCGGCGGGATCGCCGCGGTGGGATTCGCCTTCTCGAGCCCCATGAAGGTGTTCACCGCGCGGCGAACCGCTTCCTCCTTCTCGACCGACTGAGCATCCGCGTCCGCGGCATCCGCCTTCGGCTTGTTCAAGAACACCGTGACCGTCATGGACTTGATATCACCCAGGCCCTTCGTCGTCTCGCGGTGGGTCATACCCATCGTTCGCGAGATGTGCTGCTGGGTCCTCGTGTAGCCGTTGTCGGCCGAGCCGGCCGTCTTGTTGTCGTTGGTTCCTGGCGCCAAAACCGAGTCGGCGGAGCCACCCGCCGGACCGACGCCGCCGCCCGTCATCTTCTCCTGAAGCTTCTCTTCGTCAACCGGCGACTTCACGGGCACGGGAATGTCCGAGTTTTCGGTGAGGGTCGTGTTGTCGATCGTCAGATTGACTGTCACCAGCGCGTTGCCCGGACCAACGACCCGGTTCAAAGTATCCTGAAGCTGGCTGCGCCGGACCTCGGCCTCCTTCTTCTCCATCTCCAACTTGCTGAGCGCCTGTCCGCTAGAGTCATCCGCAGAAGAGCCGTCATAAATCGCGCGGCCGTCCCGACTGAAGATCGAAACCTTTTTCTGATCCATGCCAGGAACCGAGCTGGCGATGAGGGTCGCCATCGCCTTTCCTTCCGATGCCGTCACCGTGCCAGAGCCTCTCTCGGCGAGAGCCACGCTCGCCTGAGCGTCCTTCTTTTCGGTCGCAAAGGGGGAATCGACGCCGAAGGTCAGGTGCACGGAAGCGGTGTCGACGCCGTCGAACATCTCGATCGATTTCGCCAACTCTCCCTCGAGCATCGTCTTCAGGCGCTCCTCCTCGACCTTGGGCGTGTTCATCATCCCCATCGTGGTGAGGCCTTCGTAGCCGGGATGAGGCGATTTCGGCAGCTTGTTGTTCTGCGCCAGCCGGGCTCGGACTAGGGCGACCTTGTCGCTCGGCACGGAGATATTCCCTCCGCCATCCATCGTAACCGGCATGCCCATGCTCTCGATCTCCATTTGCACGGAGCCGGCATCGCCGGGAGCTAAGTTGGCGAAGACGATGGACATTTTCGGCTTCGAAGCTACAATGTAGGTGCCAACGATAAGAAAAACGAGCAAAGCCCCGCCCCCCAAAGTGATGATCTTTTGGGTGCGGTCGGCGGTGTCCCACCATGCTCTAAGCTTTATTAAGATTCCGTTCATTTCGCGCTTTTCGAGGCGCGACGATTAGTAGATATCGAAAGTATCGAGTATTAAGTATCCGAGCTACGAGGCTCAACTCTTGATACGCAATACTCTCTCCTAGACCTGAATTCGGTTAATCTCCTGGTAAGCCTCGAGAAGCTTATTTCTCACGGATACCGTGAGATTAAGCGTTGTACTCGCGCGCTCCATGGCGATCATCAAGTCTTGATAATCTACTGATCGTCGACCCGTCATAAAGTCGTTCCCCATTTGTGCCGCTTTATCTTGCGACTGGTTCACTTCCTTCAGGACGTCCATCAACTGTTGCGCGAAATCCCCGTCTCCTCCCACCGACTTGGCCAAACCAGGAGCCTGAGAGGCAAGCTTCTCGATAGCAGAATTCTGGATACCGTTTATGGGGGACATTTTCTTAGTTCGAAGTTCGAAGTTTGAAGTTTGAAGTTTGAAGTTTGGATGTTCGAAGCATGAAACCTGATGTTTCGCTTATTCGCTTATTCGCTCATTCACCATTCAGCCATTCACCCACTCCTACCAACTACTTACCAATATTCAAAGCCTCTTTAATCATTCCCTTGGCCGAATTGAAGGCGGCGATGTTGGCTTCGTAAGCCCGACTCGCGCTCATCATGTTCACCATCTCGTTCACGGGCTCGATGTTCGCGTAGGTAACGACTCCGCGGCTGTCCGCGTTTGGATTGCCCGGATCGACGACTTCGCGAAAGGGCGCCGTGTCCTCTTTCACACCCGTAATCTGGACTCCCTCTTCTGTTCCCGAGAGCTCGACCACGCGGCGGCGGTAAGGCATCTTGTCTCCGACCTTCATCGAATTCGCGTTCGCGATATTCGAAGAGATGACATCCATCCGGAATCGCTCGGCAGCGAGGCCAGTGGAACTGATTTTAAGCGCAGAATTCAAATTCATAAGTTCACTTGCTCAATACCCAGTGCCCAATACTATTTTCCTTCCCTAATCGCATAGTTCAGATTTGAGAAATACTTGCTCGTCATTCGGGCGAGTGTCTGGAATCGAAGCTCGGTTTCCGCAAGGGACATCACTTCGTGCTCGAGGTCGACATTGTTGCCGTCGGCTGTGCCCGAAGTCGAATCGGCTTGGCGCTGGGCGGACTGGTCTTGCATGTCGCGGAATGTCGCCGCGCCTTTGCTCATCTCGCCCTCAAGCGTGATGTTGAAGTCGACGTCTTTGCGCTTATATCCCGGAGTGTTGACGTTGGCCAAGTTGCCACTGAGCAGGGCATGGCGTTCCGTCGCGCGGCGCATTGCGCGCTGGATATTGTCGATCTGCGGTCCAAAAAGGTTGTCCAGACTTGCCACGGCTAAATCTCCTGCCGCGACTCCGTTCGCCAAGGCCACGATTCAATCCATGAATCGACAGGCCCGGATAGGCCCATCAGTGGTATTGGCAATTCAGCCGGGTTCTGTAGGTTGGATTTTGGAGGGCCGGTCCGTTACAGCGCCGTACCCAAGGTCACGATACATCCCTTGGCTACGCTTCTTCTTCGTCGTGCGCTGGCGGATGCTTCGCGGAGCCCTGTTTGTAGTCTCGCACTGCTGTGAGGAGCTTGATCGCAGTTAATCCTCCGATCAGCAATGGGGAGAATTTCTCGAACTGGACGGAGGCGGTGTGGGCGATTTTCTCAACTGACCCGGCGACGCTCTTCGCCTTGCCGCCGACGTTCTCGACCGTCTCGCGGGTGTGCTGGGTAAGGTCGCTGACTTTTTCCGCGATGCCTTCGACCTTCGTCGTCAGGTCGGCGATCTTCGGCTGGAGGCTGGCGATCACGCCGACGATCTTGATCGCGGCGAAGATCAGCACGAGGAACAAAAGAATGTTCAGCGCGAAAAAGATCGCGGAAAGCACTAGCCACCACATTGGAATTTCTGTCATCCGGTTACCCTAATCTCTATTTTAGTCTCGCGCTTCCCGGCTAGTGAGACCGGCACTCGAAGCGCACCCTCATCTTGCGGATCGGCGGTGATCGCCGTGCCGGATACATCCGCCCGCGTTCCCCACAGACCTCTGACGGTAATTACCGCTTGATGATCCCTTTCGGAAGGATTTTGCATCAAGATCGTCGCTTTGCGCTTGCGCGCATCGAATCTTAGTTCGAGAATGCGCCCGAATGTCGTGCTGACCTCGACGCCGAGTTGACGGACGACGATGCGTCGGTTGACCCCGTCCCAGGGCCTTATCGAAAATTCCTCGGTGCCGTCGGCGGCGGTTTCCACATGGAAGTGGCAGCCAAAGGTGACGACGCCGCTCTGCCTCGTCGGTAAAACGTAGGCGGAGACCCAGCGCAGATAGCGATAGAGGCCGAGGCCGACATCTCCGGTGAGCGCGGAGACGCCGAACTGCTGGGACGCGGAATCGGGACAGAACGCCATAGACGCGGCGCCATCGGGTCGTACGAGAGCCCAGATGCCGAGCATGCCGCCGAAGGCCATGCGCATCCAGGAATCGGGGAGGAACTGCTGGTCCTTGTCGAGCGTGTCGAAAAGCATCAGCGAGTTGGCGACGGTGGTTGGACTGAGGGTCATCTCGCCCTTGTCGCCCATGGCGGGGTGGGGCGCGTCGAGCTCTTCGAGGAAGCGCTTGTCGGTTCCGTACCACCACCAGCTCGGGCTGAGGGATCGGGCGGCGTAGGCGAGGCTCATCAGCTCCTCGCGATCGACCCGCGGGGCTCCGATCCAGGGGCCGAAGAACGCTTGCTCGAATTCTTCGAGCGACCAGAATCGGCGGCCATAAGCGGCGGAGGAGGCGCGGCCCCCTCTCGGCTCTCCGGCGATGGCGGTTGCCAACCGTTCGGCCATGGCGGTTTCGCCCTCGGTCCGGAGGTCGTGGATCAGGTCGTGCAAGTTCCGCATGAGCGGCACGCCCACGCCGCGGTAGGCGGCGGAGGGGACGTGCCGGAACATCGCGAGAGCCGTTTGACCCGCGAGGCGGAGATAGTATTTGGGCCGCTTCGCGGTCTCCTCGTTGATCGTGGCGAGGCGGTAGAGGGTGTGATAGAGGCTGAAGGTCAGCGGGTAGGCGGGCGCGTGGCCGGTGTTTGTGGAGATCGACTTACCGTCCGAGAACACCACGCCGACGGAGCCGTCGCCGGGATTCTGAACATCGTCGAGGAGAAACTCCGAGCAGTAAGTTTCAAGGGCCTCGATCTGATCCTTCTCGGGAAAGATCGTGTTCTTTTCGGCAAGGAATAGTGCGTCGGCGAGGGAGCTTTCGATCCCGAACGGCGTGCCGTACTCTTCGGGATCGGTGATGCTTTCTCCCTGGCCGATGTCGGCGGGCAGGATGGCCTGGTGGAGGTTGCTGCCGGGCTCCTTGTGGATCTGGTGCTCCATGATCCATCGCGCGCGGGCCTCGATGAGGAGATCGATCGGCTCAGTGAAAAGGAGATGGACCGAGCTTTCGCGGCCCTTCGTGTCCTCGAAGGTCACTCGGGCGAGGCCGGGCTCCTCGGGCCGGACAAAGCAGAAGCCGCCGTCCTCGTCGCTGTCGGTCTCCAACTCGGCTTCCAGGTTCGCGTAGAACTGAGTAGGCGTCGCTCCAACAACCTCAATTGCGACGCCCACATCGTAGGGCGCGACCGCGCTGGGAAGGAGTTTGATCGCTGGCCTGCCGCAGGCGGCGAGCGTCGGATTGACGGCGTCGAAGCGATCGCGATCGGCAGGCGCGAAGCAAGTTTGGAATTTGCGCATGTCGCCCGGTTCCAACATGAGGGACGAGTGGTCGTTGAACCAAGTGCCCCATCCCTCCCGCTCGATCGCCGCACGCGAGTGGACGTACACGACGGGGATGCCCTCCCAACGGAACGGGGTGTGGAGCGAAGACGGCACGTGGTTATAGAACTCCCAGCGGGTTTCTTCGCCGGGGAAGATCAGTAGCCCGGGAGGCTCAGCGTTCATCCGTTGCGCGAAAAGGTAGCTGGCCGCTCCGCCGATGAATTTGTGGACGTACAGGCGGTCTTTCAACATCTCCGCGACACCCTCTTCGGATCGCGGGAAGCCCTCGTAGATGTTGTTCAGTGCAAACGGGAATCCGACTTCGCCGATCTCCAGCGTTTGGTTGCCGCGATTAAGAATTTCGAGGTCCCAGCAGATGCGGGGGATGGGTCCGGGCTGCTCGTAGAATCTGCCCGTAGCTTGAATCTCCGGGAGGAGGGGAAACTCGTATTCGAATGCGACCTTGGAGGGGTCGTCGAGATCCTCAGGGATCGAAGCGTCTCCATTGCGGGAGAGCATCCACGGATCGTCGGCGTTGATCCTCGCACCGAGGAGAATGGTGCCCGGGAAGTAGTCTTCAGCGAACTCCTCGCCCAGGTTCAGGGGCGAGATCACGAACTGGAATTCTTCGTTCTGATCGGGAAGGTTCGGGTCCGCCGCCCAGAGCTGCTGGATACGGCCGCCGGGACCGAACTCCATCGAGATCAGCGTGCCTGTAAGTTCCGGCCTCTCCAGGCTGAATTCGTCCATCGGGGTGGCGCGGATGTTACCTGCACCCGAGTTCGGGCTTCATCGGGAGTAACCTTGTTGGTATGCGAATCGGCATCGGATCGGACCACGCGGGCTTCGAATACAAGGAGGCGCTGATGGCCCACCTCCGCGAAGCGAACCACGAGGTTGTCGACTACGGGGCTTTCTCGTACGAGCCGCTGGACGGCTACCCAACTTTCATCCGGCCCGTCGCGGAGGCGGTGGCGGCGGGCGATGTGGAGCGCGGCATCGTGCTCGGCGGCTCCGGGAATGGCGAGGCGATCGTCGCGAACAGAGTTCGCGGGGTGCGCTGCCCGGTTGTTTGGAGCGAGGAGACGGCCCGGCTCGGTCGGCGGCACAACGACGCGAACTGCATATCGATCGGGGAGCGAATGGTCTCGCTCGAATTGGCGAAGAAGATGGTGGATATTTTCCTAACCGAACCGTTCGAGGGCGGGCGTCACGCCGCTCGGATCGCAGAAATTGATTCCTAAATGACTCCACTTGCCGTATACGTTCACATCCCGTTTTGCCCCAGCAAGTGTGGGTACTGCGATTTCAACTCGTACGCGTTGAGCGGAGACATCATGGCGCGGACGACCGCGGCCACGATTGCGGAGATCGCGCGCTCGCCATGGCGGGGACGGCCGGCGAAGACGATTTTCTTCGGAGGCGGGACGCCGACTTACATTCCCTCCGAGCAACTCTTGGCGATCCTAGATGTAGTTCGCGAGGCGCACCCTCCTTTGGACGCCTGCGAGATTACCAGCGAGGCGAATCCGGGAACGGTCGATGCGACTCGTTTTCGTGCGATGCGACGCGGTGGCTTCAACCGAATCTCGCTTGGTGCACAGAGCTTTTTGGATTCGGACTTGATCGCCCTCGATCGGGTCCACCAGGCGGGCGAGATCGACCGGGCAGTGGCGGCGGCTCGGGAGGCGGGGTTCGACAATTTGAACCTCGACCTCATGTTCGCGCTGCCGGGTCAGTCGTTGTTTGCATGGCGGCGGAATTTGGATAAGGCGCTCTCGCTTGAGCCGGAGCACCTTTCCCTCTATTGCCTGACCATCGAACAGAACACGGCTTTCTACAAGAAGCAGCTACGGGGGCAGCTCGAATTGCCAGACGACGAGGCACAGGTGGCCATGTACGACGAGTGCCTTGTTCGGGTGGCGGAGGCCGGTTACGAGCAATATGAGATATCCAACTTCGCCAAGCCTGGGTTGGAGTGCCGGCACAATTTGGCGTACTGGCACGGCGAGGAGTACGCGGGCTACGGCCCGGGAGCGGTCGGCTGCGTTGGGGTGCTCGATCTTGTCCAAGCGGGGACGGAGCCGCGGTCTTCCCTAATCCGATATACAAACCTCAAACACCCAGAACGCTACTGCGCGGCGGTGGAAGCGGGGGAGCCATTGGCTTTCGAATCGGAAGTCCTGGATCAGGAGAAGCTCCGTTTGGAGCGCATCATGCTCGGCCTTCGCCTGAATGGCGGCCTCGACCCTCGGCTACTGGGGATCCCAAAAATGGGAGTCGACAAGCTTGCGCGGAGAGGATGGATCGAATCCACGGATTCGTCGCTTAAGCTGACGCCGGCGGGCCGTCACTTTTGTTCTGAAGCCGTGCTTGAACTTATTTGAGCTGAGGGTACGGCGTATTCCAGGAAGGGAATTTCCCGCCGCAAAGTTTGCTCAATTCTTAACATTTTCCGAGCTTGCGGCCAAGGCTGATAGAGCGGATTTCCGTAGTGATAGGTGCGGTACCTGCCGTTGCCAGCGACTTCGACGACATAGGAGAATCCGTCCGGGACGACGCTTTCCCCCTTAAGGGTCGATGCATCAGCAAGCGTTAGCAGCTCAAGAGCCGTCATCTTGTGCCAGAAAGAAGTCCATCCGGATTTAGGGGCGGGCATTTTTTTCGTGTAAGAGTTCCTTGCGAACTCAGGATGTCAGGGTAGGTCGGGCATCAGCCACCATGCTTGCCAATTTCCTTTTTCCTTCCGCAGACGTATTCCCTGGAGGTAGGTAAGGCCGAAGCCCATCCAGATGCGAATTTCCTCGGTGCCGGAGGGAAGCGCCTCGGTTTGTAGATTAGCCAGGTGGCTTAAACGCGCCCGCCCCCCAATCTCTTGAGGATCGGTGGAGGAATAGTCGGGCACCCAGCTGCTTTTTGGCAGGTCGAGTAATGGTGGCCTCCCATGTAGCCCTAACGTCGCAGCGAGCAACAGCATGAGCCAATCGTATCGTATCGCAAAACGGCTTTAGACGGCGGCAAGGGACGCCTGCACAACTTCTGCTACCGCAAAGCCGTCGAGCGCTTTGTGAGTCGCACCGTAAAACGGCGCTGTCGGGTCGCCTACATCGCGCATCGGTCCAAGGTGAAGTTGGCTCGCCCCAGATCGCCTCAGAATCTCGGCTGCATTGCACGCCCGGACGCCCCCTGCGGGTAGGATTTCGATTCGACCGGCGGCTTGGTCGACCAGCTGGGCCAAAACGTCTGTGCCCTCAATCGCTGTCGGCGCGCCGCCGCTTGTGAGAATACGCGTGAAGCCGAGATCGATGAGCACTTCCAAGGATCGAAACAGATCTGGCGTTGCGTCGAAGGCGCGGTGGAAGACGGTTTGTAGTCCCGAGGTCTCCACCCTAGAGAGAATGGTTCGGCACGCTTCGACATCGATCTGGCCCTCCGCAGTCAGCGCGGCGAGGACTAGCCCGTCGATGCCCGCGGCCATCAGGGAAGCTGCGTCGTCCGCCATTACTGCCAATTCGGATTCGGTGTAGGCGAACCCGCTGGGCCGGGGGCGAACCATGGCCACGGCCGGAAGCTTGCACCTTTTCTTTACTTCCCGCACGAGTCCGAAAGAGGGCGTAAGGCCGCCCAGCTCGATGGCGGAGCAGAGCTCGATCCGTCCGGCGCCGGCTTGTTCGGCAGCGAGGGCGTCTTCTACCGAGCAGCAGACGGCTTCGATCAATGGCGGGTTTTTCATAGGGCTAAGACTGCTTCCACACATACAGCTTGTTGGCTTAACAGAGGATTTCGCAGACACCCCCACCCTGCCCTCCCCCGCAAGCACGACCATCTTGCAGGGGAGGGTTCGGAGATCACGTGCGGCGACGCGATAGGAGTGCGGACCCACCGAGGGCTTTCATCGGTTGGCCCACGGCTCCCCACTTGAGGTCCAGCTCCGAACCTCCAGTCTTGTTGAACCACTCTACGGTGATCCTGTGCATTCCTTTTGCGAGGGGGGCGGCTCCGGATTTGGTAGTGGAGCTGTGGAGGCCGTCGTTGTCGACCACGAGCTTGCCGTCGATCCAGAGCTTCGAGCCGTCGTCGGAAGTTAGGGCGAACGAATAGACCTCGTCCGCCGGAGCCGAGAGATACCCTTCGTACCGCCTTGCCAGATACTCGGTCGCGGGCGCGCTCAAGTCCGTAGCGAGGAACTGGTGGTGCGGGTTGGCCAGCTTAGACCAATCCGGCATCGAATTGAAGTCGCCCTTATACTCGTCGCACCAGATGCCCTCGTAACCCTGCTGCATCCCTTCGGAGGGCCAGGGCGCGACCTTCTCGAAGCGCTGCTCGACAATCGCGGACACGCGGTGCCCGGCCGCGAACGATGCGGCCTTCAGGATTGATCCGTGATCGATCTTCACGGGGTGCGAATACAAGTCCGACGATGTCACCGGGTCGGACCCATCCAACGTGTACCGGACGGCCAGCCCAGAGGGCACCTCGATCGCGGCGGAAGTCGCCGAAACTAATATGCCGGAGGCGGCAAGGATTTTCGGTGCCTTGTAGACTACAGGGGCCCCTTGGACCTCCAGCACGACAACGCTGCAGTCTTCACTCGGAGCGTCATGTCGCACGTGAACCAAAATATCGGAGCCTTTCCGCTCGGCGAAACCCATGCCTCGGTCGCCCGGTATCCAGCTGGCAACAGGCTTGTTTCCGATGCCTGGAACTATCAGTTCGCCGTTCTTCGGCCAGTCGAAGACTTGAAGGTAGATTCGCGTCTTGTCGCCAATCCGCTTCGTAGTCGATCTGCCCCAGGGCAGGTTCTCGAAGACGGAAGCTGACGTTCCCGTAATGCTCTCGCCATATCGGCCCATCCAGCCGCCGATATCCTTGAGGCGCTCGACCGCCTCGGGGGGGAAGGACCCATCGCCTCGCGGACCGATGTTAAGCAGATAGTTGCCGCCCTTCGAGGCGATGTCCACGAGCATGCGAATCATTTCGCGCGACGACTTCCAGTGGGTGTCGTGCGAGTTGAATCCCCAGTGGTCGTTCATCGTCATGCAGGTTTCCCAATCCACCCCGGGGAGGCCGGTTGCTGGAATAGTCTGCTCGGGCGTCGTGTAGTCGCCCGCTTGCATCGCCGTCGCGTCTTCGATGCCGCCGCGTCCAACTGTGACGCGATTGTTGACGATCACCCCGGGCTGAAGCCTGCGACAAAGCGCGTAAAGCTCATCCCCATCTTTCGAGTTCCAAGTAGATTCCCACTCCCCGTCGAACCACATCACGCCGATAGGCCCGTAGTGGGTGAGGATCCAGCTGACTTCTTCGCGAAGATATTTGACAAAGCGGCGGAAGTCGGCGCCGTCGGCTGGCCTCGTCGCGGCTTCCCACGTTCGGCGCGGCAGGTAATCGGGATGGTGCCAATCCATGATCGAGTGGTACCAACACATTTTTAGCCCGTACTTTTTGCACGCTCCCGCCATCTGGGCCATGATGTCCTTCTTGTAGGGCGTGTGGGCCACGTTCCAATCGGTGAGCGGGGAGTCGAATAGATTGAAGCCGTCGTGGTGTTTGGTGGTGATGACCACGTACTTCATCCCGGCGTCCTTTGCCATTCGGACGATCGCGTCGGCGTCGAAATTGACCGGATTGAACTGGTCTTTCAGCTTCTCGTACTCGCCAACCGGGATGTGGGCTTCCTCGCGAAGCCACTCGCCATAGCCGGTCTTGCCACCCCATTCGCCGGCGGGGACCGAGTAGAGGCCGAAGTGGATGAACATCCCAAATCGGGCCTCCTTCCACCACTCCATCCGCGCGTCCTTCTGCGCCTTCGTTTCGGGCGCCATCGCCCTATGATCCTGGGCGGGCACAGCCGCCTTGCCAGAGGTCATCATCGCCAACACCGCCCATGCTGCAAGCATGTTTTTAACTATAGCTTGACGGCGGATCGGTGCTCGAAATCTTTCGGAGGCGTACACTGACTTCCTATGCGCGTGTGCCTTTGCCTCCTCTTGCTGCTGGCTCCTGCCTCGCTCTTCGCTCAAACGAAGATTCCGATGAAGATCACGATCGGAGGGTCCTCCGTCGGCGAGAACCTTTACACGCGGGACGGGGACCAGTTCACTTCGAACTCCACTCTGGACCTCGGGTCGATTAAGTTGGCTAGTAAGGCGACTGGGCATTTTAAGGCGGGCAAGCTTGTCGACCTGTTGGTGGAATCCCACACGCCAAGCGGCGATTCGACGGTGGCTCTTGCTAAGGGCAAGTTGACGGTTACCGGCAGAGGCAAGACGGCCACAGCGGATTGGACGGATACGACTGGCGCGCTGGGCTCGAATCTGCATCCCCAGTTCTTCTCCACCACGCTTGAGAATGCCGAAAAGGAGATCCAGGCCAATCCCGCAGTCAAGACCCTGACCATTCCGGTGTTCCTCATCGAAGCAGGCGCGATGCTGCCCCTTAAGTTGACCCTTCTCCAGCCGAAGAACGTCGAGATGGCGGGCAAAAAGGTCATGGTGCGGCGCTTCGCCGCTGAAGTCGCGGGCATTCTACTTGAGCTCGATCTCGACCCCGAAGGCAACGTCATTGCGGAGGATGTGCCTAGCCAGAA